>NZ_JBFTZN010000142.1:0-25358 GCF_056406775.1 Allobosea sp. P1_A7 | reverse complement strand
GGCGCAGACGGCTGCCTCCGTGCGCGGGCGACACGATCACTTTCAGGGCAGCGTGCATCGGCCATTTCCCCAGCCCAACGAAGATGGTTGATAATCTTTCTCACTGACGGCTTGTCAAAGCGCCGGGCAATCGGGCATAGAGCCGGTAACGGAGACGTGGCCGAGAGGCTGAAGGCACTCGTTTGCTAAATGAGCATACCCCACAAGGGTATCGAGGGTTCGAATCCCTCCGTCTCCGCCACTCCTAACCTCTTGAAATCGCGTCGCTAGGCCAATTCCGTCGGCGCGACCGCTCACAGGTGTCGGGCGCGTTCGAGCGGGGACGCTCTATCCGGGGCCACAATCGATTCCGGTCGCGTTCGCGTCTTGCCCAAGAACATCGCCCCGACGGAGTGTCTTGTCGCTCGGTCGGATTGCAGCCCGCCGGATCGCAGTCCGCGACGGTCACCGTCGCACATCCCGGTCCGAACGCCCACCGCGTCAGACCCTATTCTGCAGGACTATGCGGCTTGGCCACCGCTTCGCCGCCCTGCGGCGTCACCGCCTCTGCAATCGGCTTCGGCCGCGTCGATGGGCGCAGGCGTTCCCGCATCGATTGGAAGAAGACGTAGAGCGGCGGGATCACGAAGATTCCGAGCAGAGAGGCGAAGATCATGCCGCCGAAGACCGGCGTGCCGACATTGCGCCGAGCGAGCTGCGAGGCGCCGGTGGCGATGACGAGCGGCAGCAGCCCGAGGATGAAGGCAAACGAGGTCATCATCACCGGGCGGAAGCGCAGCCGGGCGCCTTCCGCCGCGGCCTCGAGCAGCGGAACCCCGCTCTCGCGTTGCTCCTTGGCGAACTCGACGATCAGGATGCCGTTCTTCGCGGCAAGGCCGATCAGCACGATCATGCCGATCTGGGCATAGACATCGAGTGTCAGGTGCCCGAGCACCATGAAGGCGAAGGAGCCGAGAATGCCGATCGAGACCGAAAGCAGTACGGGCACCGGAATCGTCCAGCTCTCGTAGAGCGCGACGAGGAAGAGGAAGGCGAAAAGCACGGCGAAGGCGAGGATGATCGGTGTCTTGCCCTC
The DNA here is from genome assembly GCF_056406775.1 of Allobosea sp. P1_A7. Taxonomy (NCBI): domain Bacteria; kingdom Pseudomonadati; phylum Pseudomonadota; class Alphaproteobacteria; order Hyphomicrobiales; family Alloboseaceae; genus Allobosea; species Allobosea sp. P1_A7. The sequence continues at coordinate 24,283 of NZ_JBFTZN010000142.1, read as the reverse complement.
GGCCCGCTTCTCCTGAAAGGCGGTATCGGTCCATTCCCCGGCATAGCCCGCGGGCAGCACGCGCGTCGCGACCTCCTGCATGGCGTTGAGCGCCTCTCCCGAGGAAACGCCGGGCGCCGGGCCGCCCTGGATCGTGACGGCCCGCAGGTTGTTGTAGCGGATCAGCGCGGGAGGACCGACGACGACGTGGATCTCCAGGAGGCTGCGCAGCGGCACCATCTTGCCGTCCGCGCTGCGGACATTGATCCGGTAGATATCGTCGATCGAGGCGCGGTCGACCGCCTCGGCCTGGAGCTGCACCTGCCAGGTCCGGCCGAACAGGTTCATGTCGTTGGCATAATAGCCGCCGAGGGAGGCCTGCAGTGCCTGGAACACGTCCTGGAGCTTGACGCCGAGAATCTGGACCTTGTTGCGGTCGATATCGAGATAGATCGACGGTGTCGTCGCCGAGAAGGTGCTGAACACTCGCGATAGTCGCGGGTCCTGGTTGGCGGCAATGGTCAGGCCGCGGACCACCTGTGCCAGGGTTTTGGGGTCGCCGCCGCGCAGATCCTCCAGCACATAGGTGAAGCCGCCGCCGGTTCCCAGGCCGATGATCGGCGGGGGCGCGAGCGGCACCACGGTGCCGCCCTGGACCTGCGCGAATTTCGGCGCCAGCCGGCGCATGATGGCGGGCACGCCGAGATCGGCGCCCTGTCGCTCGCTGAACGGCTTGAGGGTCACGACCATGAAGGCGGAGTTCGCCTGCGAGTAATTGTCGATGAAGTTGAGGCCGACGACGGAGGTGTAGTCGGCGACCGTAGCCTCGCCCTTGAGGATCTCCTCGGCTTGCTGGACCACGGCCGAGGTGCGCCCGACCGCAGCGCCGTCCGGCAACTGGACCACGACGAAGAAGGCGCCCTGGTCATCCTCGGGCAGGAAGCCGGTGGGGGTGAATTTCGAGAGGCCGCCAATGCCCACCGCCGCGATGGCGACGAGGACGAGGCCCATCACGGAGAAGCGGACGATGCGCGCGACCACCGCGCCATAGCCGTCGCGGACCCGGTCGATGCTGCGCATCACATGGCCCATCAGGCCGCGCCTTGGGCCGTGATGGCGCTTGAGCAGGACGCCGCACAGCGCCGGCGAGAGCGTGAGCGCGTTGATCGCCGACAGCACCATGGCGACGACGACCGTCACCGCGAACTGGCGAAACAGCTCGCCGGCAATGCCGGGAATGAAGGCGACGGGAACGAAGACGGAGAGCAGGACGAGCGTGATCGCGATGATCGGCGCGGTGATTTCCCGCATGGCGACCTTCGTGGCCTCGCCCGGCGTGAGCTCCGCCCGCTCCTCCATCACGCGTTCGACATTCTCGACCACGACGATCGCGTCATCGACGACGATGCCGATGGCGAGCACGACGGCCAGCAGCGAAACCGAGTTCGCGGAGTAGCCGATGGCGTTGAGGACGATGAACGCGCCGATCAGGCTGACGGGCACCGCGAGCGTCGGGATGAGCGTCGCGCGGAAACTGCCCAGGAACAGATAGACGACGATGACGACGAGCACGAAGGCCTCGACGAGCGTCTTCTTGACCTCGTCGATGGTGGCGGTGATGAAGGCCGTCGGATCGTAGGTCACCTTCCATTCCAGGTCTTCGGGAAAGCTCTTGGCGAGCTCCCTGACCTGGGCGCGGACGGCATCGAGCGTGGTGATCGCGTTGGCGCCGGGCGCCTGGTAGAGCGCGATCACGGCTGCCGGGCTGCCGCCGAGGCGGGTGTCGCGGTCGAGATTATTGGCCCCGAGCTCCAGTCGCGCGACGTCGCCGAGCCGCAGCACCGAACCATCCGGGTTCGTGCGCAGGATGATGTTGGAGAATTCCTCCGTGGTGGCCAGCCGTCCCTTGGTCTGGATGCTGAGCTGAAGCTGCTGATCGTCGGAGATCGGCCGTCCGCCGATCCGGCCGACGGCGGCCTGCACGTTCTGCGACTGGATGGCGGCGATGAGGTCGCCGGTCGTCAGGTTGAGCCCGGTCAGTTCGTCGAGCTTGATCCAGGCGCGCATCGCATAATCCTGCGCGCCCCACAGAGCCGCATCGCCGACGCCCTGCGTGCTCTTGATCCGGTCGAGCATGTTGATGGTGACATAATTCGACAGGAAGAGCGGATCATAGGTGCGCTTCGGCGAGTAGACGGCGAGCACGCCGAGAAGGGCCGAAGACTTCTTCTTGACCGTGACGCCCTGGCGCTGGACATCCTGCGGCAGCTTCGACAGGGCGATCTGAACGCGGTTGTTGACGTTGACCGCGTTGATATCGGGATCGGTGCCGAGCTCGAACGAGGCGAGCAGCGTGTAGCTGCCATCGTTGCCGCTGACGCTCTTCATGTACATCATCTTGTCGACGCCCACGACCTGGGCCTCGATCGGCTGCGCGACCGTCGCGTCGACGACCTGGGACGATGCGCCGGGATAGACCGTCGTCACCGAGACCTGCGGCGGCACGATGTCGGGGTATTGCGCGACCGGAATCGCCAGCAGCGAGAGCAGGCCGGCGATCGTGGTGACGATGGCGATGACGATGGCGAGGCGGGGCCGATCAACGAAGATCGCGGAGATCATGGGCTTCAGCTTCCCTTGATCGTCGCCGGCACCGGGCGTGCCCGGACGGGTGCCCCCGGCCTGACGGCCTGCAGACCCTCGACGATGATCTGCTCGCCGCCGGCCAGGCCTTCGGACACGACGGCATTGGGGCCGTCCTCGCCGCCGAGCTTCAGCCGCTTGACGACGGCCTTGCCGTCCACGACCGCAAAGACATAGACGCCGGCCTGGTCGGCGATCAGGGCTGCCTGCGGCACCACGATCATCTGCTGCGGATCGCCGACCTCCAGGGCGACGCGCACCAGCTGCCCGTCGGTCAGAGCGCCGGTCGGATTGGGCATCCTCGCCCGGACGAGCACGGTGTCGGTGCCACGATCGACCGAGTTGTTGACGAAATCGATCTGCCCGAGTTGGTCGTAGAGAGTGCCGTCGGAAAAGCGGAGCTGCACCTTGACCGCCTTGGGATCGACATGCTTGCCCGTTTCGGCGCTCTTGAGGAATTCGCGCTGGCTGACCGGGAAGGTCACATACATCGGATCCTGGCTGATGATCGTCGTCAGCACGCCGCTGTCGGGGCCGACCACATTGCCCTTCGTGACATTGGTCAGGCCGATCTTGCCGGAGATTGGCGCCGTGATGGAGGTATAGCCGAGATTGACATTCGCCGTGGCGAGATCGGCCTGGTTGGTCATGATCGCGCCGGCGGTCTGCTGCTTCTGGGCAACGGCCTGATCGCGCGCCACGACGGTGCCGGCGGCCTTGGCCAGCAGGTCCTGGGCACGTTCGAGCTGGATCGCGGCCAGAGCGTCGGCCGACTTGCTGATCTCGAGCGCGCCCTGCGCCTTCTCGACCGCTGCCTGGAAGAGGTCGCGCTCGACCCGGTAGAGCGGGGCGCTGGCCTTCACCATGTCGCCTTCCTTGAAGAGCACCTCCTCAAGATAGCCGGTGACCCGGGCCCTGATGTCGACCTTGTCGATTCCGGAGACGCGGCCGACGAAACCGAGAGACTTGGAAATCGGTTTGCGTTCTGCGTTGATGGTGCCGACCTGAACGGCGGCAGGCTCGCCTGTCTGTGCCAGGGCCGGCCCGGCAACGGCGCAGGCGACAACCGCCACATATGCAATTCGCCACATCGACGCCTCCCTGCCAGCCGTGGTGAAGACTTCCCGGGCCGCTCTATGGCGCAGCGGGTCTAGGTTTCGCCGATTTCGTCAGTGACCGTGTGATGCCGATCGAGCGTGACATCCCCGATCTTGATCGCTGCCCCGGCGGGGCCAGGCGTGATCGGCGTCGCGCAGACCGGGATGAGAGCGCGCCTGTAGCCCTTTGGCTTCGGCCCGATGACCTGACAGCTGGCCGAAGGGCGACATCGCCCATCGAAGAACTCTCGCAGACGCCGTCATCCAGTGACCTCATCGCAAAGGTGATGCTCGATAGGTCCTGACAGTCGTTCCAAACGCTTCTGCCTAGAACTTTGATACTGTAACACCCGCAGTGCGATACAGTAAGTCGGCGCGGTCGGCCTTTGGTTCGTCACCACACCGAGACCGTTATGTGCCGCTAGGGCAGACCGATGATGGCTCGTCGAAGGCAGGCAACCTCTCAGGCGTTGCTTCGGCTCCGGGTCCGGTGACGATCCGGCATCGGACGGAAGCGGCGGGCAGGCTCGCCAGCCAAGCGCGGCGCCAACCGTGATCGGCGCCGTCTTCGACTCGCCTTTGGGCCATCGATCTAGCGCTTTCTTAAGAGCTCTTCAGGCAGCGTCTGCAGTTCACCGGAGAGCAAGCACCTTCTGGGTAGCCTGTCACGACAGTTGATTCGGCCTCCTCGCCAGAGAGCGGCGGCCGATCGAACCGACGCTGCTCCTCGATGCGTGTCTGGACGATGGAACGAACCTGATGAAGAGCCTGACGATACGCCGCCGCATTCTCGTGAGTTTCGCTGCGGTCCTGGCGGTGATGTCGGCGATGGCCGCCATCTCCTATCTCTGGTTCGTTCAGACCGAGCGCGAAGCGGCGAGGGTCGAAACCAACACGGTGCCGGCCCTCTATTTCAGCACCCAGCTGATGACGACATGGACGGAGGCCAGCAGCCTCCTGCGCGAATTCGTGCTCGAGGACGTGGCCGCGGACAAGGCCAGGATTGCCGATGCCGTGCTCGCCAATCGTGACAGGTTGCGCGGCTTGCTGAAGTCCTATGAAGGCACGCTCGACACCGAGCAGGATCGCCAGAACTATGCCCTGGTCAAACAGCTTTTCGACCAGGTCTTTCCGGCCGAAGACGCGATCGTGGCCGCAGGCAAGCTGGCTGCGGCCGGCGGTCAGGCTCTCGACCAGCGCGGCGCAGTCCGAAGCGAGTTCGAGCCGGTTGCCGCCAAGCTGCGGACAAGCCTGCAGGCGATGGTCGAGTACAACAAGTCGGAGGCCGATGAATCGACCCAGCGCATCGTCTCGATCGTGCGTACGGCGGAGTTGGGCCTGGCCGTCAGTTTCCTGGTCGCGCTCGCGCTCGCGGCGCTGTGCGGCTACCTGCTGTTTCGCGCCATCACCGTGCCGCTCGGAAAGCTGCTCGGCATCGTCGATCTCATGCGCCGCGGAGATTTCAGCGCGCGGCTCGAGCTCCAGCGTCGCGATGAGTTCAGCACGCTGGCCGACGGCGTCAACGCCATGGCCGACGATCTCGCCGGCCTGATCGGCCAGGTTCAGAAATCCAGCATCCAGGTCAACACCTCGATCACCGAAGTCGCCGCGACCTCCAAGGAGCAGCAGGCGACGGCCAGCGAGATCGCCGCGACGACGACGGAAATCGGCGCGACCGCCAAGGAAATCTCCGCGACCTCGAACGAGCTCGTGCGCACCATGGACGAGGTCTCTGTGGTCGCCGAGCAGACTGCGGTGCTTGCCGGAGGCGGGCAGGCCGGGTTGTCGCGCATGGAAACGACGATGCGCCACGTCATGGAGGCGGCCGGCGCGATCAATGCCAAGCTCGCGATCCTCAGCGAGAAGGCGGGCAACATCAATCAGGTCGTCACCACCATCACCAAGGTCGCCGACCAGACCAACCTGCTTTCGCTGAATGCCGCGATCGAGGCGGAAAAGGCCGGTCAGTACGGCCGGGGGTTTGCTGTCGTGGCGACGGAGATCCGCCGCCTCGCCGACCAGACAGCGGTGTCGACCTACGACATCGAGCAAATGGTCAAGGACATCCAGTCGGCCGTCGCAGCCGGCGTGATGGGCATGGACAAGTTCTCCGAGGAGGTGCGCCGCGGCATGCAGGAGGTGCAGCAGGTCGGCGGGCAGCTGTCGGAGATCATCGAACAGGTGCAGGGGCTGGTGCCGCGCTTCGAGGTGGCAAACGAGGGCATGCAGGCGCAGGCAACCGGTGCCGGCCAGATCAGCGAGGCCCTGTCGCAGCTGAGCGAAGCCGCCCAGCAGACGGTCGAGTCGCTGCAGCAATCCACGCTCGCGATCGACGAGCTGAACCAGGTCTCGAGCGGGCTGCGCAGCAGCATCTCGCGTTTCAAACTTCGCGCGTAGAGCATCGGCCGAAAAGTGGATATCGGTTTTCGTAAAAGCGGATGCAAAGACAAAGTGCGACAGCATCAGACTGGATTTGATATCCGGTCTGATGCTGTCGCAGGAGCAGGCGAGCCGAGCCCCGTCCGATGCTGTTTCTGATGTTCCGCCTGGGTCAGGACCGCTATCTGCTCGATGCCGGGCAGGTCGAAATGGTCTTGCCCCTGCTCACCGTGAAAGCCCTGCCGGCTGCGCCGGTCGGCGTCGTCGGAGCCATCAACTACCGGGGCGCACCAGTGCCCTTGATCGATCTCAGCCTGCTCGCGCTCGGGCGCGCTGCTACGCCCCTGCTGAGCACGCGGATCATCCTCGTGCGCTATCCGGTCGGTGCAGGCGAGCACGCCTTGCTTGGTCTCGTCGCCGAGCGGGCGATCGAGACCGTCGAGCGCGATCCGGCGGATTTCGTGGCTACGGGTGTCGAGGCTGGAATGCCTCCCTATCTCGGCCCGGTCGCTTCCGACGACAGGGGGCTGATCCAGAGGATCCGGGCGGAAGCCCTGCTATCCCCGGCGATCCGTGAGATCTTGTTCCAGCAGCCCGCGACGCATTCCTGATGGACAGGGCCATGGGCACAGGGGCGTTCGAACAGCTTCTCAGGGAGATGATCGGGCTCAGCAGCGAGACGGTCGGCGCCTCGGTAATTCGTCATGCGCTCAAGCGACGGATGACCGCTTGCGAGATGCCGGACCTCCACACCTATTGGAGTTATCTCAGCGAGAACCGCACCGAGCGTCAGGAGCTGATCGATGCGGTCGTCGTGCCGGAGACCTGGTTCTTCCGGGATCGCGAGGCCTTCGCGGCGATGACGCGCCAGGCTCGCGAAAGCCGGGGTTCGGGCACGCCGCTCAGACTTCTGAGCCTGCCATGCTCGACGGGCGAGGAGCCCTATTCCATGGCGATGGCGTTGTTCGACGCGGGCTTCGAGGCAAGGGAATTCAGCATCGACGCCGTCGATGTGAGCACGCGCAATCTCGTCTATGCCGAACGTGCCGTCTACGGGCGCAACTCCTTCCGTGGCGAGGAACTCGGCTATCGCGACCGGCATTTCGATGCGGTCGAAGGCGGCTTCCGCCCGCATGAGCGCGTCCGCCGGCAGGTTTGCTTCACGCTCGGCAACCTTTTCGGGCCGGTCCCGCAGCCGAGGCCTGAACCTTACGACGTCATCTTCTGCCGCAACCTGCTGATCTATTTCGATCGCGAGACGCAGGGGCTGGCACTGGACCGGCTCAGGCAGATGCTCGCGGACAAGGGCCTGTTGCTGGTGGGGCCGGCCGAATCCGGATTGCCGACCTTGCATGGCTTCGCTTCGGTGCGCTTCCCCAGGGCCTTCGCCTTCATCAAGGCAAGCGCTGTGCAGCAAGAGCCGGCAGCGGCTCCCGTACGGAGGTCGCGTCCGACGCSACTGCCCGCACAAGCGCCACGGCGTATCGCGCCGCCTCCGCGCGTGCGCCCTTTCGCGCAGAAGACCGCGCCAGGAGAGGCAGCTTCGCCGGCGCCCGACCCGGCAGCCAAGAGCCTTGCCACCATCGAGCACGCCGCCAATGCCGGCCGCCTCGGTGAGGTCAAGCGCGCCGCTGCGAGCCATCTCGAGGAATTCGGGCCGTCACCGGAGGTCTTCTACCTGCTTGGCCTCGCCCATGATGCGGATGACGCGCCGTCGGACGCGATCCAGAATTACCGGAAGGCACTCTATCTTGCACCCGACCATCGTCAGGCGCTCGTCCAGCTCAAGCTCCTGCTGCAGCGGCAAGGCGACAAGGCCGGAGCCAAGGCGCTGACCGACCGGCTCGACCGGATTGCGAAGAGGAGTGACGTCTGATGTCCGTCACGGCTGGCATGCAAGCGACGGAGCAGGGACAGGGCATCAATGAGTGCTGGCGCCAGATCGGTGTCAGCGGGGACAGGTCCTGTCCGGAATTGCGGGAGCATCTGCATTGTCGGAACTGCCCGACCCATGCGGAGATCGCACGCAGTCTGCTCGATCGCCCCTTGCCTGCTGGCTATTCCGAGGAATGGGCACAGCATTTCGCGAGAGCTGCAGAGCGCCCCGAGGCCGAGGGTGGGGCTCGCAGCGTCGTTCTCTTTCGTCTGGGAGAGGAATGGCTCGGTCTCCCGACGACGACCTGTCACGAGATCGCGGAACCGCGCCGCATCCATTCGCTGCCCCATCGCCGGACCGGCGCAGTGCTGGGCATCGTCAATGTCCGGGGCGAACTGCTCATCTGCATGTCGTTGCCGGAGCTCCTCGGCATCAATACGGGCGGGCAGAGTTCAGGCGGTGGCAAGATCGCCGTGTTTCGCCGTCTGATCGTGATTGGCAGGGATGAGAGGCGCGTCGCCTTCGAGGTCGACGAGGTGCACGGCATGCATTCCTATGGGGAGCGCGACCTGATCGCGGTACCGGCAACGATCGGCAAATCGGCCTCGACCGTCATCCAGGCCATGCTGTCCTGGCAGGGGCGCACGGTCGGCTGCCTCGATGAGGCACCGCTGCTCGCCATGATCGACCGGAGTATCGCATGAGCGGCGAGGATTTCAGCCAGCTCTCGATGCTGGACCTGTTTCGCGCCGAACTCGACTCGCAGTCGCAGGCGCTGACAGCAGGCCTGCTGGCGCTTGAGCGCGATCCTGTCGCGGCCGTTCATCTCGAAGCCTGCATGCGCGCCGCCCATTCGCTCAAGGGCGCGGCCCGGATCATCGATCTGACGCCTGCGGTGCAGGTGGCGCATGAGATGGAGGAGTGCTTCGTTGCTGCCCAGCGCGGGCAGGTCAGGCTCAATCACGCCCATATCGATGCGCTTCTGAAGGGCGTCGATCTGCTGGCCGCGATCGCCACTGAGCCGGGACCTGGCGAAGAGGAGATCCAGCGCAGAATCGCAGGCTTCGCGCAGGCGCTTCAGCAGCCTGGCTCCTCGGCTTCGGGGCCGGACGTGAATGACGAGCTCCCTGCGGCGGCTCCGGAGAGAGATCATTCCAGCGAAGCTCCGCCCGCTCGAGCCCAGGAGCCGGCTGCCGGATCCGCGCCGGCGCTATCCCAGACGCCGGGAAGCCCGGGGTCGGACCGCATGGTCCGCGTCACGGCAGAAAGCCTGAACCGGCTGCTCGGGCTCGCGGGCGAGTCCCTGATGTCGGCCCGGCGGCTGAGACCGTTCAACGATGGGCTCTTGCGCCTCAGGCGCGTCCAGACCGATCTTGCCAAGAGCTTTGACGCGCTGCGCGCCGCGATGCCGGCGGTGACGACGGATGTCAGGGCCCTGCAGGCGCTCGCCGAGGCGCAACTCAAGCTCGGGGAAAGCCAGGCCATCCTGGCGCAGCGCCTCGACGAGCTCGATGCCGTCGACCGGCGCGCCACCGATCTCGCCAATCGGCTCTATGACGAGACGCTCGCCAGCCGGATGCGCCCCTTCGACGATGGCGTCCGGCATTTTTCGCGGACCGTCCGCGATATCGGGCGAACCCTGGGCAAGAAGGTCCGCCTCGAGATCGTCGGCGGCTCGACGAGCATCGACCGCGACATCCTCGAGGAACTCGATGCCCCGCTCGGGCACCTCCTGCGCAACGCCGTCGATCACGGGCTCGAACCTCCCGAGGAGCGGCGGGCCGCGGGCAAGGCGGAAGAAGGCCTGATCAAGCTCGAGGCCCGGCACAATGCCGGGCTTTTGCAGATCATCGTTGTCGACGATGGCCGCGGGATCGATCTCGACGCGCTGCGCCTTGCGACCAGCAGGCGGGGGCTGACGACGGCCGAGACGGCGCAGAGCCTGAGCGAGGCCGAACTCCTGGAGTTCCTGTTCCTGCCTGGCTTCTCGATGAAGGGCAGCGCCCTATGCGTTTCCGCTGGCCGGGATCACTCGGACGCTGATGCTGCCGCGGGAGCGGATCGAGATCCTCGAGGGCAGGCCGCATTTCCGCTTCGAGGAGCGGCAGGTCGGACTGGTCACGGCGCATGAGGTCCTGGGGCGTGACGAACCGCAATCGGGTTCTGTCGATCTCGCTGTCGTCGTGGTCGGCGAGGGGGGCGGGGCCTATGGGCTGGTCGTCGACCGCTTCCTTGGCGAGCGCGATCTCGTCGTCCGTCCGCTCGATCCACGGCTCGCCAAGGTCAAGGACATCAGCGCTGCGGCCCTGATGGAGGATGGTTCACCCGTCCTGATCCTCGACGTCGATGATCTGATCCGCTCGATGGAGAAGCTTGCCTCGACCGGCAGGCTCAAGACCCTGGAGCGCGTCGTTGCCAGCGTGGGCCAGAAGCGGCGCAAGCGCGTCCTGGTCGTCGACGATTCACTCACCGTGCGCGAACTGGAGCGCAAACTGCTCGATCATCACGGATACGAGGTCGAGGTCGCGGTCGACGGCATCGATGGCTGGAACGCCGTCCGATCCGATCCGTTCGACCTGGTGGTCACCGATATCGACATGCCCCGCATGGACGGCATCGAGCTCGTGACACTGATCAAGAAGGATAGCGGGCTTCGGAACCTGCCGGTCATGATCGTGTCCTACAAGGACCGGGAAGAAGACCGCCGCCGCGGGCTCGATGCCGGTGCGGACTATTATTTGACCAAGGGCAGTTTCCACGACGAGACTTTGATCCATGCCGTCGCCGACCTGATCGGTGAAGCATGGGGCTGAGCGGCAGCACGGGGAGAGGTTCATGAGGATCGGCCTCGTCAATGATCTGCCGATGGCGGTCGAGCTGCTTCGGCGCATCGTCGTTTCGACAACCGAGCATGCAGTCGCCTGGATCGCGGTGAACGGGCGCGAAGCGGTGGACGCGTGCCGACGCGACAGGCCGGATCTGATCCTGATGGATCTGAACATGCCCGAGATGGATGGCGTCGCGGCCACCCAGCGGATCATGGCAGAGACGCCCTGTCCCATTCTGCTGGTGACCGCGAGCGTCGATGCCAATGTCTCGGGCGTCTATGACGCGATGGGCCATGGCGCGCTGGACGCGGTCGACATTCCCTCCGTGGGGGCCGACGGCAATGGCCAGGCTCAATCGGCGGCGCTGCTTGCCAGGATCGCGATGATCGGCCGGCTCTCGCGTGATGTCGCGCCCGTCGTCCGGACGGCGGCGCCGGCCCGCACCGCTGCACCGTCGGCGCAGCAGTTGATCGCGATCGGTGCGTCGGCGGGGGGCCCCGCTGCCGTGGCCACACTCCTGGCCGGACTGCCGCGCGGCTTTCGCGCTGCTCTCATTCTCGTCCAGCATCTCGATGCCCAATTCGTGCCGGGCTTCGCCAGCTGGCTGGGCCAGCACACCGCTCTTTCCGTGCGCCCCGCCATCGAAGGCGACAGGCCCGAACCGGGGACCGTGCTGATCGCGGCAAGTGGCGATCACCTGGTCTTCAAATCGGGCCATGACCTCGGCTATAGGTCCGAACCGCGCGACTACGTCTACCGGCCATCGGTCGATGTGTTCTTCGAGAGTGTTGCGCAATGGTGGCAGGGAGATCTGGTGGGCGTGTTGCTGACCGGCATGGGCAGGGACGGCGCCCGCGGGTTGAAGCTCCTGCGCGACAGGAAATACTTGACCCTGGCACAGGACAGGGCGACGAGCGCCGTTTACGGAATGCCCAAGGCGGCCGCTGCGATCGATGCAGCTTCCGAAATTCTACCACTTGCCGCGATTGCGCCACGCCTTGTCGAGGCGTGCCGTCAGTCGTTCTGAAGAGGTTGTCTTGATGACAGGCGAACCGACCCTCACCATGTCTTCCGTGCCCCCGCCGGCGGACAGTTACATGTCCATGATCCTGCTCGTCGATGACCAGGTCATGGTCTGCGAAGCCGTGCGGCGGGCGCTGGCCAACCAGCCCGATCTCGATTTCCACTACTGCACCGACCCCTTGGCGGCGATCAAGGTGGCCGAACAGGTGAAGCCGACCGTGATCCTGCAGGATCTCGTGATGCCGGGCGTCGATGGGCTGGACTTGGTGCGACAGTATCGCAAGCACCCCTCGATCCACAACGTTCCCGTCATCGTTCTCTCGACCAAGGAAGATCCCGCGACCAAGAGCGAGGCCTTCCAGGCGGGCGCGAACGACTATCTCGTCAAGCTCCCCGACAAGCTCGAGCTGATCGCGCGGGTGCGCTACCACACCCGCGCCTATCTCGATCATGTCCAGCGCGACGAGGCCTATCGGGCGCTGCGCGAAAGCCAGCGCGAGCTGATGCGGGTCAATCTCGAGCTCGAGCGCCTGACGCGGATCGACGGGCTGACCGGACTGGGTAACCGCCGCTATTTCGACGAGTATCTTGYGGCGGAGTGGAGACGTTGCCTGCGCACGCAGCATCCGCTGTCTGTCCTGATGATCGATGTCGATCACTTCAAGCGCTACAATGACGCCTATGGCCATCTCGCCGGCGATGAGGTGCTGAAGCAGGTCGCCAGCGTGATCCAGGGCGGCTGCACTCGCTCGACCGATCTGGCGGCGCGCTTCGGCGGCGAGGAGTTCGTCGTCATTCTGACGGATGTGCCGCAGGAAGGCGCGAGATACGTGGCGGAACGGCTGGTTCAGGGCGTACGGGATCTGAACATCGCGCACGGCACGGGCCGGGTCACGATCAGTGTGGGCATGGCAACGACGATGCCTCACGAAGGCGGAGAGCCGGCGAAACTGGTCAATGCCGCCGATCTCGCGCTCTTCCGCGCCAAGAACGAGGGGCGCGATCGTTCGGTCTCGTCGGAAATCTCCGCGGTGCCGTAGCGTCGTCGCCCCGGCACTTTCCGGGGCCGACACTGTCGGACTGACGCGCGCTGCTCACCCGGTATTGCGCAGCCCGGCAGCGATGCCGTTGATCGAGATCAGGATGCCGCGGCGGGCCTTCTCGTCGATCTGGCCCGAGCGCCAGCGGCGCAGGAGCTCGACCTGGAGATGGTTGAGCGGGGCGATATAGGGGAAGCGGTGGATGATGGAGAGCGCCAGGGCCGGGTTATCGGCCAGGCGCTGGGTTTCGCCGGTAATGGTCGTGATCGCCTGAACCGTCCGGGTCCATTCTGCCTCGATCTCGGTGAAGATGCGCTGGGCAAGCTCGCGATCCGGGACGAGATCGCAGTAGCGCCGGGCGATGCCGAGATCGGCCTTGGCCAGGACCATGTCCATGTTGGACAGAAGCGTGCGAAAGAACGGCCATTGCGAGCTCATGCGCTGCAGCAGCGCGCTGCGCTCACCCGGCGCGGCGGCGATGAAGCCCTCGACCGCGGAGCCGAAACCGAACCAGCCGGGCAGGGCCAGGCGGCTCTGGCCCCATGAGAAGCCCCAGGGGATCGCGCGCAAATCCTCGATCGAGCGCGTCGCCTTTCGCGAAGCCGGGCGCGAGCCGATATTCAGCTCCGCGATCTCGGTGATCGGCGTGGCCGAATAGAAATAATCGGTGAAGCCTGGGGTTCCATAGACCAGCGCCCGATAGGCCGCCATGCTGCGCTCGGAGAGTTCGGCTGCTGCGTCAAGAAATTCGGGCGYCGCCTCGTTGCGCGGCTGCAGCAGAGTGGCCTCCAGCGTCGCTGCCAGCAGGGTTTCCAGATTGCGCCGTCCGATCTCCGGGTTGGCATATTTGGCGTTGATCACCTCGCCCTGCTCGGTCAGGCGGATCTGCCCCTTCACGGTACCGGGAGGCTGGGCGAGGATCGCCTGATAGCTAGGCCCGCCGCCACGCCCGACGGTGCCACCGCGGCCATGGAACAGCCGCAGCGTCAGGCCCGGCTTGGTCTCGAAGAAGCCGACCAGCGCCGTCGAAGCGCGATAGAGCTCCCAGTTGGATGTGAAGTAGCCGCCGTCCTTGTTGCTGTCGGAATAGCCGAGCATGATGTCCTGCTCCCCGCCGGAATTGCGGATCAGCGCCTCGATGCCGGGCTGATCGTAGAAGCTCCGCATGATCGGCTCGGCTGCGCGCAGATCGCCGATGGTTTCGAACAGCGGCACCACGATCAGCTCGACGCCGGCCGGCGTCGCCTCGCCGGGAGCCAGCGTGCCCGCCATCAGGCCGCATTCCTTCTGCAGCAGCACCACCTCCAGTAGGTCGCTGACCGTTTCGGTATGGCTGATGATGTAGTGGCGGATGGCATCAGGGCCGAAATCCGCGCGGATCTGCTTTGCCGCCTCGAAGATCGCGAGTTCACCCTCCGTCTGCGGGGTATAGGCGGCGTTGCGCACGCGAAGCGGGCGCGGATCGGCCAGCAGGGAAAGCAGCAATGCACGCTTGGCGTCCTCGGCAAGCGTGCCGTAGCGCGGCTCGATGCGGGCCGTGGCCAGCAGTTCGGCGATAACCCCCTCGTGTTTGTCCGAGCTCTGCCGCAGATCGATGCTGGCCAGATGGAAACCGAAGACCTCCGCTGCACGGAGCAGGGGCGAGAGCCGCGCTCCCAGGAGCAGGCTGCCATGGTGGGACTGCAGGCTGTCGGCAACGATGCGCAGCTCCGCCACGAAATCCGCGGGCGCCGAATAGGGCGCGCTCGGTGCCACCGCATGACGGAGCGCCTCGGTGCCGGTGAGCTTGCGCAAGGTCGCCGCCAGCCGGGCGTAGATGCCGATCAGGGCGCGGCGATAGGGCTCGTCGCCGCGATGGGGATTGTCGTCGCCGGAGCGATCGGCAAGGTCCCGCAGCGCCTGCGTACTGCCGACCAGCGCGTCGGAAACCGGGAGTTCGGCGCCGAGCTCATGCACCTCGGTCAGATAATGACGCAACGCCGTCTCGGCTTGGAGACGAACCGCTGACAGCAGGGTTTCGGCGGTGACATTGGGATTGCCGTCGCGATCGCCCCCGATCCAGCTTCCCATCCGGAAAAAGCTCGGCATGCGGGCGCCGAGCAACTCCTCCAGCTCAGCATAGAGGCGCGGGATCTCATGCAGGAACGTGGCGCGATAATAGCTCAGCACGTTTTCGATCTCGTCGCGCACGGCAAGCTTGGAATAGCGCAGCAGTCGCGTCTGCCAGAGCTGGGCGATGCTGGCCCGCAGCGCGGTCTCGTTGCGGACGCGGGCCCGCGCGCCACGCAGGCTCGGCCGGGCGGCGAGCAGCTCGGCAATCGTGCGCTCGGCGTCGAGAATGCTCTTGCGTTGAACCTCTGTCGGATGCGCGGTGAGCACGGGCGACACCAGGCTGCGCGAGAGGGCGCGTTCGATGGCCGGCGCCTTGACGCCGGCCTGCGCGAACAGGTCGAAGCTGTGCGCCAGGCCACCCTCGGGATGGGCGTCAACCGCCTCCAGATCGGCCTGCCGGCGGAGCTGGTGGCAATCCTCGGCGAGATTGGCGAGATGCGAAAAATAGGTGAAGGCGCGAATGACCGAAACGGTCTCGGTCGGACTCAATCGTGCCAGGAGCGTATCGAGATTCCGGCCGGCCTCGACATCTGCCTTGCGCTGAAAGGCGACCGAGAGGCGCCTGATCGCCTCGATCAGCTCGAAGGTCTGTTCGCCTTCCTGCTGCCGGACGGTGTCGCCGAGGATTTGTCCGAGCAGGCGGATATCCTCGAAAAGGGGCGGGGCGTCGGTGGGGCCGGTGCTTTGATCCGGCCGTTGGTCGATGGCGGTAACAGGCAAGGGCGCCTCGCGGGAAAGGGCCGACATGCGGCGTTCCCGGACATGGCAGCATGACTCAGGCTGCCTTGCCAAGCTTCATTGTGCAGTGCACCCGGGCCCATCGCGCGCAAGGGCGGTGATCGCGCGGCCGCGTTGCGCCCGTCGCGGATTCTCTGGGCCCTCTGCCTGAACCTTAGGCAGTCGAGCCTGTGGCGCACGCGGGCGTCGCACAGACCGATGCGGTCATGGGATGGTGTCGCGGCTTACGAATACTCTGCAAATTGCAGCAATACCGTAGGGGTGGGCCGAAATTGGCTTGTATGTAACCTATTGATCGGTTCGAGTGTTAAATGCATGCGTATATTTACGTATAAAATTGAACATATGTATGTTTATATGTAATTTATAGGTAACTTGTGGTGGTAGATATCAAGGCAAAAATTCTGCCCCCGAGCTTTGTCATTGAGCGGTGGTCCGGGGTGATTTATTTTAATCGATAGGCGCATCTCGGCGATTTGATGTGATGCGACGCAACAAGGCATCAAACACTAGGGACTTTGGTTGCATACTTGGTCAGACCTTTTCCGCTTACTGAACCGCGTCTGGCCGAACTAAAGGTTAGCGTCGAGGCGCGCCTTGGTTCAGTCCGGAAAAGGGGAAGAGGTATGTATCTCTCGCGCGAGACCACTGGCATCCGGTTGAAGGAAGCTGAGAGGGCTCTGGAAAACCGGCAGGAGATCGTCAAGGCCCTTTCCGTAGGGCAGATCACCAAACGTGACCTGTTGCGGTGGGGATACTTTRCCGCCGGCGGGTTGTTGGTCGCGAAAAATGGGCTCAGCCCCTTCGCCAAGAGCGCATATGCCCAGGTGCCGACCGGTGCCCCGCGCAGCCCGAACTTCGGCGCTGTCAAATTCCATGACCCGATGCCGCGGCCAGACGTCCAGAAGCCGGTTCCGCTTCAGCGCCTGTCGAATGGCGATGCGGCCTGGCAGTTTGCTGGGGGAGGCCAGGAACTGCCGGCGAAGAACTTTTCCTACCATACCGATTTCAGCAACTCCGGCGGTGCGGCCTATCGCAACCCGGTCACCTGGGTTGGACCGATGGAAGGGCGCCCGCCCGGCGAGTTCTTCGCGCATCAGCGCTGGGAAGAACTCTATCCGAAAAAGGGCTACCTATTGTCCCTCGGGCAGATTGGCACGGGCAGCCGCTATTGCGGGGAAATGCCCGAGCAGGACGCGACTGCGATGTGGACCTTCGGTCCGCGCCAGCCCGGACAGGCGGGGAGCAAGGACGGCCTGCGCACGGGCCTCGGCCGTCCGATCCTGATCAAGGCACGTTATGGCGAACCGGTTCTGAGCCGGATCTACAATGATCTCCCGGTCGACCGGACCAAGAACGGCGGCTTCGGACGGAACGAGATCTCGATCCATTTCCACAACGCCCATAACGGCGCCGAAAGCGATGGTGCCTGCAACGCCTATCATTTCCCCGGAACCTTCTATGATTATCACTGGGGCATGGCGATGGCCCGGCGCGACATGCCGAGCCTGTGGCCGACGGGCGATCGCGACTATTCGCGCAAATGCTCGGGGCCCGACGATGACGAAGGCTATGTCCCGGTCGCCGGCGACTACCGGGAGATCCAGGGCAGCCTCTGGTTCCACGATCACCGCTTCTTCTTCACCGCCGAGAATGTGCACAAGGGCATCTTCGCGCTCTGCAACATCTATAGCGGGCCCGACAGGGGACGCGAGGAT
Source organism: Allobosea sp. P1_A7 (assembly GCF_056406775.1). NCBI lineage: Bacteria > Pseudomonadati > Pseudomonadota > Alphaproteobacteria > Hyphomicrobiales > Alloboseaceae > Allobosea > Allobosea sp. P1_A7. The sequence goes on along the minus strand of NZ_JBFTZN010000142.1, from coordinate 6,850 downwards.
CTCAATGACGGCATCAACCTGCGGCTGCCGAGCGGCTCGCAGCTGAAATGGGGTAATCTCGATTTCGACGTGAATCTCGCGATCTCGAATCCCGCCTTCGATGCCAGGGGCCAGTGCCGCTTCGATATCTTCGATACCGATGGTTTCCTCGGCGACATGCTCTGCGTCAACGGCGCCTATTATCCCTATTTCGAGGTGCTGCCGCGACGCTACCGCTTCCGCATCCTGAACGCCGCCATGGCCCGCTTCGTCAAGCTTGCGCTTGCGGTCAACAAGAGCAGGCGCTTTTCGCAGGGCACGAAGGTGCCCTTCTATTTCATCGCCAATGACGGCAACCTGGTAGTCAATCCGATTCTGCTGACCGAGACCGACGAGATGGGCGTGGCAGAGCGCTACGATATCGTCGTCGATTTCTCCGCCTTTGCGCCGGGCGACAGCGTCTACATCATGAACCTGTTGGAACAGACCGACGGGCGAAAGCCCAAGGGCGCCGTCTCGATCGAGAAGGCGTTCAAGGGACGGGACGACGATCCGTGCGTCGGCCCCATCCTTGAGTTCAGGGTCGTGAGCCAGGTCCAGAGCGTCGACAATCCCGGCAAGGTCTACAATGCCAGCAACCCGCTCGATGCCGATCGCAGTGCCAATTTCGCCGATCCCGACTGGAAATCAGGGGTCAAGACGCTGACCACTCAGATCCCGATCGTTGCCCCGGTGCGTGAGCGGGTGATCGAGTTCGGCAGGTCGGGAGAGGGGGATTCACGCGCTACGGCGGACGGGCAGTGCATACCCGAATGCGGAGACATCAAGTCCTTCCCCTGGACGATCAAGATCAACGGCGAGAAGGCGCATTCGCTCAACGCCAACCGCATCTCCCTGCTGATGCCCAAGCCGGGCGAGGTGGAGCATTGGACCCTGATCAACGGCGGGGGTGGCTGGGACCATCCCATCCACCTCCACTTCGAGGAGGGCGTCACCATGGACCGGGGTAGCGCACCCATTCCGGCGACGGAACGGCTCGTCCGCAAGGATGTCTGGCGCTTGCGGCCGTCCGGGAGGGTAAGGTTCCAGGTGCGGTTCGGGGAATTCGGTGGCGCCTATGTCAGCCATTGCCACAACACCACCCACGAGGATTTCGCGATGCTGCTGCGCTACCAGCTGCAGACACCGCCCCCCGGCGACCCCGACTACAAGGGGCAACCACAGTACCAGGTGACGATGACGCCGATCCCGACACCGAACGGTGTCGTCTGGAAACAACCCGAAGTTCTGCCCGAGGGCGACCCGAACAAACTCAGGGTCGCAACGCGCAGCTGACGCTGTGGTGCAGCTCTCGACGCCGGGCAGGCTCAGCTCTGCCCGGCGTCATGCGTGAGGGGCAGGCGGCATTGGCCTGATCCGGAATGGCCGATTCGCGACCGCGGGGCCGGGCTCGCAGCCTTGCCAGGCGTGATGGCTCATAGCTCCCGGTTCACGCTCGCTCCATGCTGATCAGCGCCAACCTCCTGGAGCTGAGGCTCGGGAGCGCAAATCCCGTAAAACGTCGCCGTCCGCGCCGACCCTCGTGCAGGCGCGCGCTACGACCGCGGTGTGACGTGGCGGTGCGTGCCCGTATCCTGCCCACGAACGAGGCTGTGGGTGGCCATCGCCTCGCCCCGCAAGCCCTTCATCCCCGTCTCCATTCGCCGCCGGCCCGCCTTTCTGCTGTTGCAGGAGGGGGCATGGAAACCCTTGAAAGGTAGACGGCGACGGCAAGTGGCGGCGCCGCGAAATGGCACGGGGAGGAATCGGTCCGGCGGCCCGGTCTCGCCTTGGCAGCAGCCGCTAGGGACCTTGGTCGGTAGTGTAGGGAATTAGGTCTGGAAGAACGACCAGACCAAACTCCGTCGCGCGCCCCAGACGCTGGTCGGGAAATAACGTCCGACATAGTCCTCTAACGACCAGTAGTGCCGGCAGGCATTATGCTGGCTCTGCGATAGGCCCATGACGGGCTGAAGCGCTGTCCGATCAAGTTCTGGCCAACGATGCAACCGGCGTCGCGCTGCTTCGGCGCGAGCGGCGGAGCATTGTCCCAGGCAAGGCCAACACGGGGTCCTGGAAACCCCAGGAGGGCATCATGGTACAGTATATTCGCTCCGATCTTGAATTCATCCTCGAGCAGATCAGGATTGCGGAGCGGAATGCTCTGGGGGAGAGCCTCACTGACATCCTGCCCAGCGCCCAGGTGCCGTTCGGTCTGCGGACCGTCGATGGTACATTCAACAACCTGGCCCATCCGGAATTCGGGGCCGCGGACCTGGCGTTTGCGCGCCTGACTGACCCGTCCTTCCAGGCGGCCGAGGCCGGCACCAATTATGGTGTTCCAGGCGGGGTCGTGGACTCCGAGCCGCGCACGATCAGCAACCTGATCGTCGACCAGACCAACAACAATCCGGCGGCCGTCGCGGCTGCTGCGCAGAACCCCGGATCAGGCACCGTCACCAGCCCCGGGCTGGACGGGATTTTCGGCACCGCGGATGACAAGCCAGTCAACTTCATCCCGAACATCACCCCGGATGTCGGCCTCTCCGCTCCGTTCAACGCCTGGATGACGTTCTTCGGCCAGTTCTTCGACCACGGCCTCGACCTGGTCACCAAATCCACGAGCCAGACCGAAGTCGTCTTCATTCCGCTGAACGCGGACGACCCATTGTTCACCCCGGGCGGGCTGAACTTCATGGTCCTGAGCCGCGCTGCAGGTGGCCAGGCTGCGACGAACACGACTTCGCCTTTCGTCGACCAGAGCCAGACCTAYGCCTCGAACCCCTCGCACCAGGTGTTCCTGCGTGCCTATGAGTTGAATGCCAGTGGCGATCCGGTGGCGACCGGCGAGCTGATCACCAACCGCAATCTCGGTGCCGACGGCAAATTCGGCACCGCCGATGATGTCGAGATCGGTGGGATGGCGACCTGGGCCGTGGTCAAGGCCCAGGCGCGCGACGTTCTCGGCATCAATCTCACCGATGCCGATGTCGGCAATGTGCCGGTGCTGGCCGTCGACGCCTATGGCAATTTCATCAAGGGCCCCGGCGGGATGCCGCTGGTCATGATGACCGACGGCAGCTTCACCGTGGGCAATCTGGCAGCGCCGATCAGCCTGGCGGGCGCTGCCCGCACCGGCCATGCCTTCCTGAACGACATCGCGCATGCGGCTGATCCGACCGGCGGCAAGGTGGCGGATGGCGACAGCGGCATCGGCGTAGCGACGTTCACTGATAACTTCGAGTCGGTCGACCTGAGCGATGGCGCGCCTGGCGTCAATATTCACCCCCTTGGCAACTTCACGCAGGGCAATCCCCCAGGCTGGCAGGTTTCGGGTTTCGGTGGGGTCTATGATCCCATCCCATCCATTTCTCCAGATGCCGGGCACGGCGGCGGCAAGGTCGTGTTCCTGGACAACGGGGCGGTGTTGAGCCGTGATACCGGGATCGACCTGCAAGCTGGCCGGGCCTATTCCCTGACGTTCAATGTTGGTGATCGTACCGACCAGGGGTTCGGCGGTGGCACCGTGCGACTCATCGCCGTGGACGATCTGGGGAATACGACAGTGCTATCGACGGCGTCCCTCCCGACGCCTTTGGACGGCGCATGGGCGCCGATGACCTTGAGCTCCGGCGCCGTCCCAGGCGGTGCCAACGGACAGCACCTGCGCATTGAAGTCGTCCACACCGGGAGCGGCCAAGTCCTCGTCGATGACGTCAGGCTGACCTCAAACATTCCGCAATACGACAACGAGCTCCTCGACGCGCATTACATCGCCGGTGACGGCCGCGTGAACGAGAATATCGGCCTCACCGCCGTCCACGCCGTGTTCCATTCCGAGCATAACCGCCTCGTCCAGGAGACCAAGGACGTGGCGCTGGCGTCCGGCGATCTCGCCTTCCTCAACCAGTGGCTCGATACGGAGGCCACAACTTTCCCGCTGACGCAAACCCAGATCGATGCCCTCGACTGGAACGGGGAACGCCTGTTCCAGTCCGCCAAGTTTGGCACCGAGATGCAGTACCAGCATCTGGTGTTCGAGGAGTTCGCCCGCACGGTCCAGCCGCAGGTCGACGAATTCCTGGCGCCCAACGGCTACGACACCACGATCAACCCAGCCATCCTCGCGGAGTTCGCACACACGGTCTATCGCTTCGGTCACTCGATGCTGACCGAGACGGTCGATCGCTTCGACCCGAACTTCAACACCGTCGGGGGCGACCCGCAGCTCGGCCTGATTGCAGCCTTCCTCAATCCGCTCGCCTATGCCGCAAGCGGCCTGACGCCCGAGCAGGCGACGGGTGCGATCGTGCGCGGCGTGACGCGCCAGGTCGGCAACGAAATCGACGAGTTCGTCACCGAGGCGCTGCGCAACAACCTGCTCGGCCTGCCGCTCGACCTGCCGGCGCTGAACATCGCGCGCGGCCGTGACACAGGCATTCCGTCGCTAAACAATGCGCGGTCCGAATTCTTCGCGATGACCGGCGACAGCCAGCTCAAGCCCTATATCAGCTGGGCCGACTTTGCCGGGCATCTCAAGCACGCGGAGTCGCTGATCAACTTCATCGCGGCCTATGGCACGCATGGGTCGATCACCAGCGCGCTGACGCTGGTCGACAAGCGCGCGGCTGCGACCTTGCTGGTGCTGGATGGCGTTGGCGCGCCCCCGGATCGCCTCGACTTCCTGAACGCGACCGGSRYCTATGCCGGCGGCTCACTCGGCGGCCTCAACGAYGTCGATTTCTGGATCGGYGGYCTTGCGGAAGAGAAGATGCCGTTTGGCGGCATGCTCGGCTCGAGCTTCAATTTCGTCTTCGAGACCCAGCTTGAATCGCTGCAGAACGGCGATCGCTTCTACTATCTGTCGCGCACCGCCGGCATGAATTTCGGCACCGAGCTCGAGAACAACTCCTTCGCCAAGCTGGTGATGCTGAACAGCGACGCGACGCATCTGCCGAACGCGATCTTCACCACGCCGACCTTCACGCTCGAAGTCGACCCGACCAAGCAGCACACAGGGCTGAACGAGGCTGGGGCGGATGGCATTCTGCTCGACGATCCCAATACGCAGGCCGACGAAAGCGCCGACAACGTGGGAGCCGATGGCATCGCGGGCAATTCCGATCCGACCGGCGGCATCGAGATCAACGGTGTCGAGATCGTCAAGCTCGTCATCCGCGACAATCCGGCGACGGCCGGAGCGGACACGAATTACCTCCGCTACACCGGCGAGGATCACGTTGTCCTCGGCGGCACCGTGGGCAATGACGTCATCATCTCCGGCGATGGCGACGACACGCTCTATGGCGATGCCGGCAATGACTACCTGGAGGGCGGCTACGGCAACGACACCATCCTGGGCGGCTTGGGCAATGACATCATCCAGGACCTGGGTGGCGATGACCGGCTCGAGGGCGGCGACGGCAACGACGTCATCCACGCCGGCAACATGATGGTCGGCGGCGYCGGGAACCTGATCCTGGGCGGCGCCGGCAAGGACTACATCGTCACGATGGAGGACATCTCGACCACCTTCGGTGGYCGTGGTGACGACTTCATCTACAGCTCCAAGWCCAGCCTGCCGCCGACCGGAAACGAGGGCGATGACTGGATCGAGAAGGGCACGCAGGACGGCGCGCCTGGCGATAATTTCGCGCCCCTCCTGGCCGATGACGTCATCGGCAACGACATCTTCATCGGCGGTGGCGGCTTCGACGAGTTCATCGGCGAGGGCGGCGACGACATCTTCGTCGGCAGCGATGCCCAGGACAAGATGGACGGCATGTCCGGCTTCGACTGGGTCACCTACAAGAACGACAATCAGGGCGTCACGGTCGACCTGACGCTGGCCGCACTGGCCCAGCCCCACGGCGAGACGCCTGCCTCAAACACCGGCATCGTCCAGCCTGTGGCCGCCTCCCCGGCATCGATCCTCGACCGCTTCGCCGAAGTGGAGGGCCTGTCCGGCTCGCGCTTCGCCGACATCCTGCGCGGTGACAATATTGATGCGGTCACGATCCTCAATCATGGCGGCGCCACGGGCGGCGCGCTGACCAATGTCGGCCTGATCACTGGGCTGGCGGACCTGCTGGGGCAGGCCGGGCTCTCGACCACCGGCTTTGCCACCGGCAACATCATGCTCGGCGGCGCCGGCAGCGACCTGCTCGAGGGGCGTGGCGGCGACGATTTTATCGATGGCGACCACTGGCTGAACGTGCGCATCAGCGTGCGGGCCAATGCCGATGGAAGCGGCCCCCAGATCGCGACTTTCGACAGCATGGTCGCGCCGCAGCTGCTGCAAAACATGCTGAACGGGGTCTGGAATCCCGGTCAGCTGGTGGCTGTGCGTGAGATCCTCGACGATCCCAATAACGGCTTCGATACGGCGATCTTCTCCGGCAACCGCGCGGAGTATGAGGTCGATACGGTCGGCGGCATCACCACGGTTACGCATCGCCTGCTCGACGCAGCCGGTGTCATCATTCCGGGCTCAATCGGCGACGACGGCGTCGACACGCTCACGAATGTCGAGCGGCTGCAATTTTCCGATGTATCCGTGACGCTCGTCGCGCCCAGCGTGAACGCCGATCCGGACGGAAAACTGGTCATTTTCGACGCCGGCCCTCCGGCTACGCCTGACGACACGCCGACCTCAGGGCAGTTGCTGCGGGTCTCGATCGCGGGCGTAACCGATGCCGACACGGGGCCTGGCGCCTTCAACGGCATTATTCCCGGCTCGATCTCCTATGTCTGGCAGGTCCAGGTGGCCCCTGGCGTCTTTGAGGACATCATCCTGCTTCCGCTCGGGGATCTCGCCTTCCAGAGTGCCGAC
>NZ_JBFTZN010000141.1:0-24535 GCF_056406775.1 Allobosea sp. P1_A7 | reverse complement strand
GCTCGACGATCATCGCCTCGACTGCCTCGCATGCCGCCGTCGTCGCCGCTGCCAAATTCGACTGGAGCGCGGCCGAGATGCCCTTCGAGCAGGGTGTGACGCCGAAGAACAGCGTCATCGGCGGCGCGGCGCTCTGGACCCTGAAGGGGCACACGCCGGAGAAGTACAAGGCGATCGGCGCCTTCTACAATTTCCTGGCCCAGACCGACACGCAGGTCTGGTGGCACCAGGCCACCGGCTATGTGCCGGTCACGGTCGCTGCCTATGACGCAGCCAAGGCGCAGGGCTACTACCAGAAGAACCCGACGCGCGAGATCGCGGTCGTGCAGCTGATGCGCGGCACGCCGAGCGACAATTCTCTGGGCTTCCGTATCGGCAACAGCAACCAGATCAATGTCGCGATCATGGAAGAGGTCTCGGCCGCCTTCCTCGGCCGCAAGCCGGTGCAGCAGGCGCTCGACGATGCCGTTTCGCGCGGCAACGAGTCGTTGCGCCGCTACGAGCAGCTCAATGCTGGCAAGAAATAGCGCGGCGGAGCTTCCCGCGGCGGCTGCCGGCGGCTGGCGCTTGCGCTGGCCGCTGCGGCGCCGGACTGCTCCGGCTTTCTCCGACGGGCAGGCCGAGAGCGGGTTGAAGCGGGCCCATTTCACGGAATGGCGCTTGCCCTTCTGGCTGCTGGCGCCGCAGCTCTTCATCCTCCTGCTGTTCTTCTTCATCCCCTCCGTCAGGGCGCTGATCCAGGCGTTCCAGCTCACCGATCCGTTCGGCGCGACGACGCAATGGGTCGGCTTCCAGAATTTCGAGCGGCTGTTCCGCAGCAGCGTTTATTGGTCCTCGGTCCAGGTCACGGTCGTGTTCACCGTCGCGCAGAACGTGCTGACGCTGTCGCTCGCGCTGCTGCTCGCCTTCGCCTCGAACCACATCCTGCGCGGGCGCGGTGCCTACCGCACCATCCTGCTGCTGCCCTATGCGATCGCGCCCGCGATCGCCGGCATCATGCTCGCCTTCCTGTTCAACCCGCGCGTCGGCCCGGTCGCCCATATGCTGCAGGGGCTCGGCTTCGACTGGGATCCGAACCGCAATTCCTCGCATGCGCTCGCCCTGATCGTCATGGCGGCGTCCTGGAAACACATCTGCTACAACTACATCTTCCTGGTCGCGGCGCTGCTTTCGGTGCCCCATTCGATCCTGGAATCCGCCTATCTCGACGGGGCCGGGCCGATCCAGCGGTTCCTGCGCATCTCGCTGCCGATGATCGCGCCGACGCTGTTCTTCCTGATCGTCATCAATTTCGTCTACGGGCTGTTCGAGACCTTCGCCATCGTCGACGCGACGACGCGCGGCGGCCCGGCCGGAGCGACCTCGATCCTGGTCTACAAGGTCTATCAGGACGGTTTCGTYACGCTCGATCTCGGTTCGTCCGCCGCCCAGTCCGTGATCCTGATGGGGCTGGCCCTGCTCCTCACCTATGCGCAGTTCCGCTTCATCGAGCGGCGCGTGAACTACAGCGTGTAAGGGGAGCGCCTGAGCATGAACGAGCGCACGCCCGTCCTTGACGTCGTCTGCCATCTCATCCTGCTGGTCGGCGCAGCACTCGTCTGCCTGCCGCTCTATTTCGTCTTCGTCACGGGAACGCTGACCCAGCAGGAGGTCATGCGGGTGCCGATGTCCTGGCTGCCTGGCGACGCCTATTTCACGAATCTGGAGACCGTGTTGAGCAGCGCCAATTTCGGCCGGCTCCTGCTCAACTCCTTCATCATCGCCAGCGGCATCACCATCGGAAAACTCTCGGTCTCGGTGATCGCGGCCTTCGCCGTCACCTATTTCCGTTTTCCCTTCCGGCTGACCGTGTTCTGGCTGATCTTCATGTCGCTGATGCTGCCGATCGAGGTCCGCATCGTCCCGACCTATGAATCGGCGGCGAATGTCGCCCTGCCGCTCAACATCCTCGGCTCATGGCTCGGCATGCAGGTCCTGGTCGATCTCGACTGGAACATGGTCAACCGCTATTCCGGCCTGATCCTGCCCTTGATTGCCTCGGCCACCGCGACCTTTCTGTTCCGCCAGTTCTTCCTGACCATTCCGGACGAACTCTGCGAGGCCGCCCGTATCGACGGCGCCAGCCCCTGGCAGTTCTTCCGCCTGATCCTGCTGCCGCTCTCGCGCTCCAACATCGTCGCGCTCGCGATCATCCTCTTCCTGATGGGCTGGAACCAGTATCTCTGGCCGCTGCTGCTCACCACCGAGCCCGCCATGGCCAATGCCGTGATCGGGCTGAAGAAGCTGATGCCGCAGGCCGACTCGCTGCCGACCTGGCATCTCCTGATGAACGCGGCCCTGCTGACGATGCTGCCGCCGACCCTCGTCATCCTTCTCCTTCAGCGCTGGTTCGTGAAGGGACTTGTCGACAGCGGCAAGTAGCGGCCAGCACCATAAAACCAAGGCGACCATCATGCGGATCATCGGACATCGCGGCGCGCGCAATATCTGGGCGGAGAACAGTCTCAGCGGCTTCCGGCAAGTCTGCGACCTCAAGAACGTCTGCGACCTCAAGGTCGACGCGGTCGAACTCGATGTGCATCTCTCCGCCGATGGCGAGATCATGGTGATCCATGATCCGCTGCTCGAGCGCACCACGGACCATAAGGGGCCGGTCGCCGGGCTCTCCCGCGAGGCGCTGCGCAAGGTTCGGCTCAACGACACGCTGGGCGAGACGATCCCGACCTTGGCGGCCGTGCTCGACGTCTTCGCGCCGACCGGCATAGAGCTCGAGATCGAGATGAAGATGGACGCGCTCGGCAATCCCCATGCGGGACTGCTGGAGAAGGTCATCGCCCTGGTCGAGGCCAGAGGCATGGCCTCGCGCGTCGTCCTGACCTGCTTCGTTCCCGAGGTCATCGAGGAGATCCGGGCGAAGGCCCCGCACATGCGCCGCCTCGCTTCGGTCGATCGCCGCTCCTGCGAAGCCTTCGGCGGCGTTGATGCCACCTTGCGGCGCTTCGTCGATCTCGGCTGCATCATCGCGGTCGAGCAGTCGCTGCTGCGGCTGGCACTCGATCGTGCGCTGGGCATTGTCGGGCGCGAGAAACTCGGTGTCTGGGTGCCGAACACCCTGCGCGAGCTTGATTACTGGCTGGGGCAGCCGATCGCGCAGATCACCAGCGATCGCCCCGATCTCGCCCTGCAATTGCTGGCCGCGAAGGCTGGGTGAGGCGATGGCCGTCACTCTGTCGCGGGCCCGGCTCGGCGAAATCGGCAGCGCGGTCGCCCGGCCGCGCTATCGGCCGGAGGATCTGAGCGCCGGCATCGTCCATTTCGGCGTCGGCAATTTCCACCGCGCGCATCAGGCCTGCTATCTCGACGAACTCTTCGAGAGCGGGCTCGATCGCGACTGGGCGATCATCGGCACCGGCGTGCAGGAAAGCGATGCGGCGATGGGGCGCGAGCTTGCCGCCCAGGACTTCCTGACCACGGTCGTCGCGCAGGAAGCGACCTCCGCGCAGGCGCGGATCACCGGTGCGATGATCGATTTCATCCCGCCCGGCGACAGGGCAGGGCTGCTCGCTCGCCTCGTCGATGCCCGCACGCGGATCGTCTCGCTCACCGTCACCGAGGGCGGCTACTACATCGATCCGGCGACGCAGGCCTTCGACGCGAACCACCCCGATATCATTGCGGATGCCGCCGATAGGCTCGCCTCTCCAAAGACCGCCTTCGGGCTGATCGGCGCCGCCCTTCTGCAGCGCCGCGCCGCCGGCCTTGCGCCCTTCACGGTGATGTCCTGCGACAACCTGCCGGGCAATGGCCATGTCACGGAGAATGCCGTCGCCGGGCTGGTGGAACTGGTCGACCGTTCCGACGCGCACTGGATCCGCGAGAGCGTCGCCTTTCCCAACGGGATGGTCGACCGCATCACGCCCGCGACCTCGGAGCGCGAGCGCGCGGCCCTGCGCAGCGATTTCGGCATCGACGACCGGCGCCCGGTCTTCTGCGAGGATTTTCGGCAATGGGTGCTGGAGGATCGCTTCCCCGCCGGGCGGCCGCGGCTCGAACAGGTCGGTGTCGAATTCGTCGCCGATGTCGCGCCCTTCGAGCTGATGAAAATCCGCATCCTGAATGGCGGGCACGCGGCGATCGCCTATCCCGCCGGCCTGCTCGATATCCATTTCGTACATGAGGCGATGGAGGACCCGCAGATCGCGCGTTTCCTCCGGGCCCTGCTCGATCACGAGATCATCCCGCTCGTGCCCCCTGTGCCCAATACCGACCTCGGGGCTTATCGGCGGACGATCGAGCGGCGCTTCGCCAATCCGAAGATCGGCGACACGATCCGCCGGCTTTGCCTGGACGGGTCGAACCGCCAGCCCAAGTTCATCCTGCCGACGCTGCGCGACGCGCTCGGGGCAGGCCGCCCCATCGACGGTCTCGCGCTCGTCTCCGCGCTCTGGTGCCGCTATTGCTATGGCGAAACCGAAAGCGGGCAGGCGATCGCGCCGAACGATCCGAGCTGGCAAAGGCTGACGGAGCAGGCCCGCAAGGCYAGAATCCAGCCGGAGTCCTGGCTCGCGATGCGGGATGTCTATGGCGATCTGGCGGACGACGCGCGCTTCCGGGAGGCTTTTGGTCAGACCCTGCAACGAATTTGGCACGTCGGCACGCGGGCGAGCCTCGACCACTATCTGGCCCGCAGCGCCCAGGGCTGAGCGCGTCGGCGTTCGGGCGCCGCGCTGCCAGGCTACACTCGGGGCATCAGGCTAGTCCGGTTCGCGGAACGGGGCGGGAATCTGGCTTATCAGGCAAGCTTGATGTCCAGCAGGCTTTCGATCGTCCTGATCCCGGTCTCCGCCTGGAGCCTCTCGTCGATCTCCTCTGCGCTGAGGCATCCTTCAAGCCAGAGGCCGTCGATCACGGCGTTGAGCGCGATGCTGAGGCGTTGCCGCTCGGATGGGCCTGGATTGCGCTGCTCGGCCGTCAGCACTTCTCCGATCAGGTGGTCGCAGGCGCATCGGTAGGCGAGATATTTGTCGCGATGCACCTCGGCGAAGGCAGGGTTGATCGGAACCTGGCTGATGAAGGTCGCCCATAGCGACAGGACGCGAGGATCGGCGACCGGCCCGCTGATGCTCGCGAGGATGAAACGGCGCAGCTTCTCATGCGCGCTGCCCTCCGTCTCGACGATCGCGAGAGGCGGTCCGGTGATGATCTCGATCGTCCGACGGTACGCTTCGACCATCAGATTGTCCTTCGACGCGAAGTGGTGCCGGATCAGGCCGTTGCTGACGCCGRCATGGGCAGCCACGGCGCGTACCGTCGTGCCCTGGATGCCGAGCTCCGCGATGCAGTCGAGCGCGGCTTCGATCAGGTCGGCGCGTCGGTTGAAGTCGGGGGCCCGCCTGAATGTCGCCGTCATCACTGTGCCTCCGATGCAGTCAGGGTCAGCAGATCAATATTATGCGCTTGCATAGTAGCTATACAATCGCATAGTCCCGCGCCACAAGACCCGCCACGACCCCGAACCCGACGCACCGGCAGACACAGCGCTTGACCCAGCATTCGACACACATGAGTGAGCGCTCCAGGGGGACGTTCCTCGTCCTGGCGGCGACGATCTGCTGGAGCGCCAGCGGGCTCTATTCGCGCCTGCTGACCACCGATGTCTGGACGGCGATCGGATGGCGCTCCCTGTTCGCCGGTCTCTTCCTGATTGGGCCCTTGCTCATGCTCGGCGGCGGCCTGTCGCGCCGGCACTGGCGGGCGGTCGTGCAGCCGGCGGGTTTGGCCATGATCGCCTGCCAGACGATCAGCCAGGCGAGCTTCATCGGCGCCTACTACACGACCAGCGTCGCCAACGTCGCCGCCATCTATGCAACCGCACCGTTCATTGCCGCGCTCCTGGGCTGGCTACTCCTGAAGGAGCGCGCGTCCTGGCGTACGCTGGCGACGGGCCTGGTCTGCCTGGTCGGGGTCGGCATCATCATGGCGTCGTCGATCGGCGGCGGGCGGGTCGTCGGAGACCTGCTTGCCCTCGTCATGACGGCCTCGTTCGCAATGGTCATCGTGCTGCCAAGGCTTAACCCGGACCTGCCGGCGCTGCCGCCCATCATCGTCAGCGCGCTTTTGACCTTCGTGCTGTTTGCCCCTTTCGGCTCGGCTGGTTCGCTCGACCTCCATAACTGGGTCGTGCTCGCGGCCTTCGGCGCCACGAATTTCTCGATAGCCCTGGTGCTCTTCATCATGGGCGCACGTCACCTGCCGCCGGCCGAGGCGGCGCTCATCGGGACCACGGAGATCGTGATGACCCCCTTGTGGGTCTGGCTCCTGCTGGCCGAGAAACCGCCGGTTGCCACGGTCATCGGGGGCGCGGTCATCTTCGCAGCGGTCGTCTGCCATACGGCGATCGAATTGACGCGGACCCGCCGGCTGAGCCGTTCCTGATGTGACATGCGGCCAGCCCGGTCGTTCAGGTCGGCTCGAAACGCCGGGTCTGGCTACGCTTGCGGATCGGGCCCCTTATCATCCCGAGGCCCTGGAATGTCCGGTGATCAGCGAGCCCGATCGGCGGGCCATGAACCAACACGGATTTTTGTTTGACCGGGCGTGGACGCGTGGTCGGATATGGCAGACCCTGTCGTCCGGGAATGGGCAAAGATGGGATGGATTGCGGCGCTCGATCGCGGGCGGGCTGGAGGAATATCGGACAGGCACAATTCATGCTTCGCGGGGATTGCAGCAGGGGAGGCCGGGATGACGAAAGCCACCTACACAGACTGGATGGCCGTGCTGGAGCGCATGGAGCGAACCCAGCGCGAGCACTATCTCGCAGGCCATGACGACGAGGGCGACGCTTTGGGCAAGCAGATCGAGCAATGGATACTGGCCGGCCGGGCCCAGGGCTATTGCGTGCGGGACGGCAGGCCCCTGACGGATACGCGGCACCCTTCCGAGACAAGCCTGGCCGGTGAGATGCAGCGCCAGTCGGGCCAGCACCGGTCGTCAAAGCACTGAGCCCCCGCGGGCGCGTAGCGCGCTGCAACAGGATGCCACGCGGCGAACGGGCATCCGCTGCGTGCAGGTGGCTCTGACGCTCGGGAGATCCCATGCAACGCGTCGCCTCCTGCACATGCGGCCAGCTGAGCATCACCGTCGAAGGCGAGCCGCGTGGGGTCGGCCTGTGCCATTGCCTGGCATGTCAGAGCCGAACGGGAAGCGCTTTCGCCTATCTGGCCAGCTTTGCCGCTCCCTACACGGTGTCCGGGCGGGCGTTCGAATATGTTCGTACCGGCGACCAGGGAGCGGCGTTCAAATTCCGCTTCTGTCCGGTCTGCGGGAGCAATCTCTTCCACAGCGAGGAGGGGGCGACCGGGGCGGTCTCGGTTGCTGTCGGCGCCTTCGGCGACCCGGATTTCCCGCTGCCCCAGGTGTCCGTCTACGACATCCGGCGGCATGGATGGGTTGCGCTGCCCACCGGCATCCAGGCGTTTCCGCGAGACCCGGACTGAGCGGTCGGATACCGGCCTCGCGCCTCCCGGATTGCCGCCTCAATCGGGCGCCTTGCGAAAATCCGTACCGTCGAGCACCTCCGCCAGAAGCCGCGTTCCCAGATCGGCTTCCGCCTCGGAAAGCCCGGAAAATCCGAACAGCAGTCTCGATGTATCGGAGGATGCGACGTTCATCCGGGACAGCGGCATGACGACGACGCCCTTCGCCAGGGCGGCCGCGGAGACAGCCCTGTCGTTGCTCCAGGTCCCCGTGCTGCGTGCGGTGAGATTGATGCCCTGATCGGGAACGACGACGGCAAGATGCTCGCTGGCACGGTCCCTCAGGAGGCCCGTCAGCAGATCCCGCGACGCGCGCAGTCGCTCCCTGAGGCGGCGCAGATGGGCTGGAAAATAGCCCTCATTGAGAAAATCGCCGACGACGCGTTGCTGGAAAGTCGGCGGGCAGCGGTCAAGCGCCGGGCGCACCGCCCGGAACACCGGCACCAGATCGGCCGGGACCACGAGATAGCCAAGCCGCAGGCTCGGCAGCAGGGCTTTGCTGAACGTGCCGGTGTAGAGGACACGATTGGCCTGATCCAGGCCTTGCAGCGAGGCGATCGGATGACCGTCATAGCGAAATTCGCTGTCATAGTCGTCCTCGACAATCCAGCAGCCATGCCCCCTTGCATAGGCGAGAAGCTCGAGCCGCCGCGGCAGGGAAAGAACGGAGCCGACCGGATACTGGTTTGACGGCGTCACATAGAACAGCGCCGGTGGTTGCAGCGAGCCGGCCGCCAAGACCTCCGTCATGACCCCCTCGTGATCCACGGGCAGGCCGACGATCTGCGCGCCATTGAGAGTCAGGCATTGTCTGGCCGGCGGATAACACGGGTCCTCGACAACGACGCTGTCGCCAGGTGAGGCCAGCACGCGAAAAGCCAGGTCGAGCGCCTGCTGCGTTCCGGCCGTGATGAACAACTGATCAGGCGTACAGCGCACCCCCCTCGAAACGGCCAGGTGAGCGGCGATCGCGGCCCGAAGCGCGGGCTCCCCCTGAATATCGCCATAGCCTTCAAAGGCGTAGTTCATGTGCCGGCCGGCAATGCGGCTCAGGAGGCCTGCGGTCCGCTCATCATGGGCGATCCGGCCGGTCACAAACGGCAGGGGCTTTTGTGGTTCGAGGCTGGGTCCGCAGGTCAGAACCCGCGTGACCGCTTGCGAGAGCGCGCGGCTGGTCGCATGAGCCGCTGGCTCCTTGCGTTCACCGGCTCTCAAGAGCCCATCCGGAACGCCTGCAGAAATATAGGTGCCCGACCCGTGGCGGGCGATGGCATAGCCCTCGGCGATCAGGATCTCATAGGCCTCGGCAATGGTGCCGCGCGACAGCTTCCACTCCTGCGACGCCAGGCGGGTCGAGGGCAGGCGCTGTCCCGCATCCAACCGGCCGTCGGCAATCGCACCGCGCAGGGCAAGGTAGAGCTGCCGCGCCAGGGATGCCGGGGAGGATGGATTGATACCCGGCTGAAAGCGAGCCGATGGGCTTTCCCTGCGCCGCTTCAGGTTCATCAAGCCTCCCATCCAAATGGCTCACCAAG
Source organism: Allobosea sp. P1_A7 (assembly GCF_056406775.1). Taxonomy (NCBI): domain Bacteria; kingdom Pseudomonadati; phylum Pseudomonadota; class Alphaproteobacteria; order Hyphomicrobiales; family Alloboseaceae; genus Allobosea; species Allobosea sp. P1_A7. The sequence goes on along the minus strand of NZ_JBFTZN010000141.1, from coordinate 15,462 downwards.
TGGCTCAGGGTGGAATCGTATAGTGGCTCTGTAAAATGAATCAATAATGCATTCTGATTGAGCCACTTTCAAAGTGCCGCCGCAGATCGACGAGGAGAAGCAGGGATGGAGATGCAGGCGCCACGCCGCTGCAGGCCCTCTTCGACCGCGTCTTCGCCCATCACGGCTTCGCGGTCGGTTTTTGAGCCTTCTGCAAAGCGAATCTCCTGGAGTTCCTGATGTCGATGTCTTCGCCCCGATTGCGGATTGCCGTGCTGTTCGGCGGACGCTCTGCCGAGCATGACGTGTCCGTGCTGTCGGCCACCAATGTGATGAATGCCCTGGAGCCCGCGAAATATGACGCGGTACCGATTTTCGTGACGCGCGAAGGGCAATGGCTGCTGAGCCGCCTCGAGGGGGGCATGCTCGCCAAACCCGAGAGCGGTGGGCAGCCGGCCTTCCGGTCGCCCGATCCGTGACCATTAGCGACGATGCTGCACCTGACCTTCCTGCTTTGGAACGAGAACTTGSGCTACCGCTTTTCATCAAGCCGGCGCGGCAGGGCTCTTCGATCGGCGTCAGAAAGGTCTCCGGAAGCCAGGAATTCAGGCCGGCGCTGAGCGAGGGGTTCCGGCATGACCGCAAGTTGCTTGCCGAAGAATTCATCCAGGGGCGCGAGATCGAATTCAGTGTGCTGGAAGATCAAAGGGGCGGATTGTTCGTATCCCGGCCCGGAGAGATCGTTCCGGCCGTGAGCCATGGCTTCTACAGCTACGACGCCAAATATATCGACGAGAACGGTGCGGCGTTGAAGGTACCGGCGGAATTGCCCGCAGAGGTCGAGGCGCAGATGCGGGAGATGGCCGCCAGGGCATTCAGGGCTCTCGGCTGCGATGGCATGGCGCGCGTCGATTTCTTCCTGACGGCGGATATGCAGCCTCTCGTGAACGAGGTGAACACGATTCCGGGCTTCACCAATATCAGCATGTATTCCAAGGCGATGGCCGCCAGCGGCGTGAGCTATGCCGAAATCATCGATCGTCTCGTCTCGCATGGCCTGGCGCGCGCCGGTCGGGCCGGCTGACATTGCCGGTGAACGGGATCGGGGCGGCCGAGGCGAGCAGCGGTTGGAGCAACCGACCGATCGGCGTCGCTGTTCTCAGCGGATCATTGCCGACAACTCTGGCCGCCGTTCGGCAGTTCGATACCTCTGAGGGCGAGCTTTTGGCAAGGAACCGGGGCGAGCAACCGTCAGCGCAGGCGAGCACTCGATCCCGCGCTGTCGGCGCCGGACCAGGGCTTCGGGAGCGGTCTCGGTGGGAACGGGCGGCCGGCTCGGACGTTGGAGCCGCACATGCAAGATCCGGGCGGCGCCAAACCTGGCCCCGACGACTTGCAAGCCAGCGACGGGCAGCCATCATGAGCAAATCAAGATCGACGGGAACGCCAAGGGCAAACCCCGGCAACGGGGGCGAGACGCACCAGACTGCTTCTGCTCCGGACAAGCGGATCACGACGAACCACGGCGTGCCGGTGAGCGACAACCAGAACTCGCTCAGGGCGGGGCGGCGTGGCCCGACCCTGCTCGAGGATTTCGTGCTCCGGGAAAAGATCCAGCATTTCGACCACGAGCGCATTCCCGAGAGGATCGTCCATGCACGCGGCTCGGCGGCGCACGGCTATTTCGAGCTGACTGAGTCGCTGGCCGAATTCACCCGCGCCAGGATCCTCACCGAAGTCGGCGTCAAGACGGAGCTGTTCACGCGCTTCTCGACCGTCGCGGGCGGCGCCGGTTCTGTCGACACGCCGCGCGATGTGCGTGGCTTTGCGGTCAAGTTCTACACCCGGGAGGGCAACTGGGACCTCGTCGGCAACAACATCCCGGTCTTCTTCATCCAGGACGCGATCAAGTTTCCCGATCTCATTCACGCCGTGAAGATGGAGGCCGATCGCGGATATCCGCAGGCCGCCAGCGCCCATGACACCTTCTGGGATTTCATCGGCCTGATGCCCGAGGCCACCCACATGATCATGTGGGCGATGTCGGACCGGGCCATTCCGCGTTCGTTGCGCATGATGGAGGGTTTTGGAGTCAACACCTTCCGGCTTTTGAACGACAAGGATGAGCCGACCTTCGTCAAGTTCCACTGGCGGCCGAAGCTCGGCACGCAATCGACTTGCTGGGACGAGGCCGTGAAGATCGCCGGTGCCGATCCCGATTATCACCGTCGCGATCTGCATGAAGCCATCGCTGCGGGTGATTTTCCGGAATGGGAGTTCGGTGTCCAGCTCCTGAGCCAGAAGGAGGCGGACGCGCTGCCATTCGACATTCTCGATGCCACCAAGCTGATACCCGAGGAGCTCGTGCCGATCCGCTTCATCGGCCGCATGGTGCTCAATCGCAACCCGGACAACTTCTTTGCCGAGACGGAGCAGGTCGCCTTCCTGCCGACCAACATGCCGCCGGGCATCGATGTCTCGGAGGATCCGCTGCTGCAGGGGCGGCTTTTCTCCTATCAGGACACGCAGCTCTCGCGCCTTGGCACCGTCAACTTCCACCAGATCCCGATCAACAAGGCCAAGGGCTGTCCCTTCCAGAATCTGCAGCGCGACGGGCAGATGCAGACAAAGGTGTTCACGGGGCGCGCGAATTACGAGCCCAACAGCCTCAGCGAGGCCGGCGAGGACGGCGGGCCGCGCGAGGATCCGAACGGCGGCTTCCGGACCTTCGCCCTGCCGGTGGAGGAGACGAAGCTCAGGCTGCGTTCGGAGAGTTTCGCCGACCATTACTCGCACGCCCGACTGTTCTTTCGATCGCAGACGGAGATCGAGCAGGCCCACATCGCCAGCGCGCTGGTCTTCGAGCTGTCGAAGGTCTCGCTCGACCATGTCCGCTTGGGGGTTCTCTCCAATCTACGCAATGTCGACGAGACACTGGCCGGTCGCGTCGCGGACGGCATGAACATGGCGCTGCCCAAGGCATCGGCGCCGGCCGTGGCCCCGCAGGACATGGAGGTTTCGCCAGCCCTGCGCATCGTCGGCAAGTATCCCGAGACGCTGAAGGGCCGGGTGGTCGGTGTCCTGGTTTCGGACGGGGCGGACGGAGCCTTGATCGACATGCTTGGAAAGGCCGTCGAGGGCGAGGGCGGCACGGTCAAGATCGTCGCGCCAAGGATCGGCGGCGTGACCTTGAAGGGCGGCAGGACGCTGAAGGCCGACGGTCAACTGGCGGGCACGCCGTCGGTGATGTTCGACGCTATCGCCCTCGTGCTGTCCGAAGCAGGTTGCGCAGCCCTGCTCAGCGAGGGCGCAGCCATCGATTTCGCCAAGGACGCCTTTGGCCATCTCAAGGCGATCGGCTTCAGCGCCGAAGCGAAACCGCTCCTCGACAAGGCGGGCATCGTCGCGGATGCGGGCGTCGTGGAGCTCGGTGCCAAGGCTCAGGCCTTTCTTGCCCCCGCCTGCACGCGCCAATGGGGCCGCGAGCCAAAGGTTCGTACCCTGGCTTGAGCCGGAAGGTCGGGAACCCGCAAGGCTCGGCCTGCGGGATGGGCCCACCATGCAGAACGGTGGTGGGTCTTTCCGTTGGGCAGGAGGCGTCAAAGCGGTTTGCTGCTAGGAATGCGGCAGATCGGGTGGGACGCGGATAGGCGAAGCATGGGCGTCGAGCTGCGCGAAGTGACCGCCGCAACCGTTCGATCGATCTGCAGCCTGGAGGTCGCCGACGAACAGCGCACCTATGTTGCGCCTGTAGCGGTATCGATAGCTCAGGCTCATTTCGAGCCGACATCGATGTTTCGAGCGATCTATGCGGATGACGAGCCCGTGGGCTTCATCCTGTGGCGCAGCGGGGAACAGCCGAAATCGGCTTATCTCTGGCGCTTCATGGTCGACAGGAAGCACCAGGGAAAAGGCCATGCGCGTGCCGCGATGGAATTGGCCTTTACGGAATGGCGTGCGCTCGGCTTCGATACCTTGATCACCAGCGTTGTTCTGGGCCAGCACAGCCCGCTGGGCTTTTACCTGTCGCTTGGATTTACAGAGGCGAATGAGACCACGCGCCATGGCGAATGGGTTCTTCGCAAGACGCTCTAGCCGCGCGCTGGCATCGGATCGCCGCCGACTGGCCCGTCTCCGGAGCGCTCAGCCGGTGCCGTTGAATTCGGTACGAAATTCATGAAATTCGCGGGCAACAAGGTTCGGATCGCTCGTCTAGCCTCTGCAACCTTGCCAATCCGGCATGTGCAGAGCCGGCCTGCGCTTGACCCGTCAGCAGTCGCGTCCCGGCACCGTGCCGGCCAGGACGCGGGCGACCGGGGCGCCCAGGGCGGCCCATCGGGAACCGGAGGGATGCCCGTTCGTTTCACAGTGATCCGCGAGGATTCCCACGAACTGGCCCGCCATCCCGAGAGAGATGGTGGGTCTTTTTCGTTAACCTTCGCACGATAACTTCCTCAATCGATGGAACCGATCGGGGAAATGGGAATTTCCCTTCCGTCATGCTACATTGGATGGGCGGCGTCGTCGTCCTGGCAACGAGGGATAACCGATATGAAAACCATACTGGTTCTGGCCGTTTCTGTGGGGCTGATGGGCATTGGTGGCTGTGCCGCCGATATGTACGGCAAGGGCAAAGGCAAAGCCCCGCCGCCGGTGGCTTCGCCGATCGTGACCAAGGGCTGAGGCCCGAATCCAGCGACCCTCGGGTCGCCCGAGTTTGCCCGCTGCTCCGAAAGGGGCGGCGGGTCTTTTTTTGTCTGCCTGTGCCGGTCCTGCCGCGGATCGGCCCGACCTGCCGCTACAGCGAGCCGCGCGTGGCACCCGCTGCCGAACGGCCGAGCGCCTCGTCCGCTGGGTGTTGACGATAATCGAGGGCGGGGTGGATGATCGGCTGCCGACCGCGCGATCCGAACTGCTGGCAACGACACCCTGCTGTTCAGCGAACTTGGCCTGTCATAGAGGATTGAAGCCAGATGTTGCGAATGTCCATTGTGGTCATTGCGGCGCTGCTCGTGACAGGCGTCGTCGCATTCGAAGATATCGATGGCAGTTTGGCCAAGCTGGAGCCGATAGACCGAGCAACCCTGATTGAGGCTATCGATCTGCACATGAACGACGGTACTTCGACTAAAATCAGAAATGTCAGGCCTGTGTCTGAGAACGTATACCTTTGCGGATGGATCGATTCAAAGAATAGCTTCGGCGCCTATGTGGGATACCGCAGATTTATTCTCCACATGGGCAGCAAGGAATTTTTATACGACGGAGATTTCCACCGAGGCACCGAGCATCTCGCCGCATCGACCAAACGATTTATTGGCGCGAAGTGCGGGCAGGGGTCGTAATTGCGCGCGATCGTATGGGCGAGGAGCAACGAGCGGGCGGATCAGCCCAACATGCCCGTGGACGAGAAATACAGAGCACGCTGCGGAGCCGGGAGCATCGCGACGTCACGGCGCAGCTTCAGCCGGTCGTCCTGAGCAATGGTAGCCGCTCGTTCGCTGGCCTGAGAGGCCGCCCCATAGCGCAGGGAACCGAATGCCCCACCGGAGGTTGCTCGATTGTGGCGCTGGCCACGGGCAATCAGGAGGAGGGGGCAATGGACGGTATCATCTATCTCGTCGGGTTGATTGTGGTGGTCATGGCCATCCTCTCGTTCCTTGGTCTGCGTTGAGAGGAGGCGAGAATGGCTGTTCTTCCCACAGAAACCGATGTCTCGATCGCGGTCGCGCCGGCTCCGTCCTCCTATCTGGAATGGGCCCCCATCCTGGGGGGAGCGGTGCTCGCAGCCGCCATCTCCTCGATCATGACGGCCTTCGGATCGGCGATCGGGCTTTCCTTGGTTTCGGCGGAGCCTTCGCGCAGCTCTTCGCTCGCCGTGCTCGGCATCGCAGCAGCGCTATGGGCGCTCTGGGTCACCGTCTCGGCCTGCATTGCCGGCGGCTATGTGGCCGGCCGGATGCGGCGCCCTGTTCCCGATGCCACCGCCCACGAACGGGAGATGCGTGACGGAGCGCATGGCCTCCTGGTCTGGGCAACGGGGGCGCTCCTGCTGGCTTTCATCGCGACGTCATCGGCTGTTGGCGCGGGCCGCACAGCCCTTGAGGGCGCGGCAGCCGCAACCTCGGGGGCGACTTCGCTCCTGAAGCTGCAGCCGGATCCGCTCGGCTCGGCCATCGATGGCATCCTGCGGGCGCCCGGCGCCGGTGCGCCGGTGACGCCCGAAGAGCGTTCGGAGCTGAGCCGGCTGATGTCGACGGCGATGGGGAATGGCACGCTCGATCCGGCGGACCGCGACTATATCGCGACCCGCATRGCAAGCCGTGCCGGGATCGGCAAGCCCKAGGCGGAAAAGCGTGTCGATGACACGCTGGCAAAACTGAACCAGGCCAAGGAGACGGCGAAGCAGGCCGCCGAAAAGGCACGGAAGGTCGGCATCATCTCGGCCTTCCTGACGGCCGCCGTGCTTCTCGTCGGTGCTGCCGCGGGCTGGTTCGGGGCGGTGCTTGGAGGTGGCCACCGTGACGAGCAGCGCGAAATGCCGGGTTGGGGCCGGCGCCGTCTCTGATCCAGGCGTTCCCACAGGTCGAAGCCCGCCGGGTTTCGGCCTGTCCTTGCGTTCAGGCAGGATGAAGCGGCCGCCGGGATTGGCGGCCCTTCTGCGTTCTCGGGCCCAGGGGCTCCGCAATCGCGGCAGCGGAGGGGCGGGAGCCCCCCTGTTTGGGTTGCGCTCAGCCGCCGGTCAGGTCGCGGCTTTGGCGATCGAGCTTCGCATTGTAGCGGCGCAGGGCGAACTGCTCGGTCAGAAGGCCGATCACTTGCAGCGTCTCGCGACTGTCGACGACGGCGAGTTCCTCGCTCTGCGATGCGGCAAACAGCGCCGCAGCCTCGCGGATATTCATCGAAGGCAGCAGGACGTCCTTCTGGTTGCGGGCGAGTTCAGCGACCGTGGCGACCTCCAGATCGGCGCCATACGCCTCGGATACCAGCACCAGGCCGGCATAGCGGCCCTGTCCATCGACCAGCACGGCGCGCTGGTTCGCGCCCAGCGGGAATGCGCGGCGGAAGCCTTCGAGGGATGTGCCTTCCGCGACCGTCCGGACATCCCGGCGCATCATGCGCCCGACGGCGAGGTCGCGAACCCAGCCGATATCGGCAGCGCTGCGGATCGCCTCGCCGCGCAGGTGGAAGCGCCAGGTCGCGAAGGAATAGCCGAAGGTGCGGCGCACCGTGATCGAGGAGACGACCGAGGCGGCGAGCACCGCCACCGTGAGCGGCAGGCTCCCCGTCGTCTCCAGGGCGAGCAGGGCCATGGTCAGCGGGCCACCGACGACTGCGGTTGCCATCGCGCTCATGCCGACGACGGCGAAGACCGTCGAAGCGGCCGGAATCCCGAACCCGGCGGTCCAGGCCAGAGCCATCAGCTTGCCGAACATGGCGCCGATGAAGAGCGAGGCGAAGAACAGGCCGCCGCGAAAGCCGGAGCCGATCGAGACCGCCGAGGCGATCGATTTCAGCAGGATCACGGTGAGGAGGAAGGACGCCGTGTAGTCGGCGGCGAAGCCGACATGCAGCGCGCTGTGTCCCGAGGACAGGACGGTCGGCGTCAGCAGGGCCAGCAGGCCCACCATCAACCCCCCGATGGCGGGACGCAGGGCGAGCGGCAGTCGGCTTTGCCTGAACAGGTACTCGGCCAGCGATACGCCCCGCATCAGCAGGATGCCGAGGCCGGCGCAGAGTGCCCCCATCACCATCACGAGGACATAGTCCTGCCCGGTGAGCGGCGCGGTGATGTCGACCTGGAACGGCATCGGCGTCAGGAAGAGCCGGGTCACGCCTATGGCGCAGAGCGAGGCGACGACGACCGGGGCGAGCATCGCGACGGTATAGGTCGCGATGATGAGCTCGAAGGCGTAGAAGGCGCCGGTCAGCGGCGCATCGAAGGCCGCGGCGATCGCGCCGGCGGCGCCGCAGCCGACCAGCACCCGCAAGTCGGCGCGCCGGACCTGCAGCAGGCGTCCGATCTTGGAGGCGAAGGCGGCACCGCCCTGCGTATAGCCGGCCTCCATGCCAACGGACGCGCCAAAACCGTTCGAGACCAGCGTCTGGGCCACGAGGATCAGGCTGTCCCGAAGCGACAGGCGCCCGCCGTGGAGAGCATTGGCCTCGATCGGGTCGACGACGGAGCCCCGCCTGCGGCGAGCCAGCACCACGCCGAGCACTCCCATCAAGAGGCCCCCCAGGACAGGTATTGCGACCGCGCGGAGCGGATCGACCAGGGCTGCGCCGCTGACGTCGCCCTTATGGGTCGCAAAAAAGGACAGGTGCAGGAATTTCGAAGCCCCGACCATCGCAACGACGAGCAGGCCGGCCGCGATGCCGACCAGGCCGGCGAAGACGACGAGCGCGATCTCGTCGCTGCGCAGCCGCCGTGGCAGGTCCCGTCTGAAGCGTAGCCAGGCCGCACGCGCGTTGCGGCGCAGACGGTTGCGACCGAGGGTTCCGAAGACCGTTGGCTCCACCACGCCTGTCACCCCAGCTAGCCGCATTCGGCTGGGAACCACGACGAGGCGCATCGAGCCGCCCCGGCCGTGTCAACCTGCCGCGTGCTAGATGGCCCGCCCCCTGCGCGTCAACCCGCCGACGGTTCTCGTCGATCCGCTGCCCCTGACGATCGCGCTGCATTGGCTGCATCAGCGCGCGCTCACTCAGCCAGCGCTCGCATGACCTTGATCAGGTCGGATTTTCCCTCGAATCCGATTCCCGGCAGGTCCGGCATGACGATGTGGCCGTCCTCGACACGAACCGAATCCGGGAAGCCGCCATAGGGCTGGAAGAGATCGGGGTAGCTCTCGTTGCCGCCCAGGCCGAGGCCAGCCGCAATATTCAGCGACATCTGATGCCCGCCATGGGGAATGCAGCGGGACGGCGGCCAGCCAAATTGCTGGAGGACATCGAGCGTTCTGAGATATTCGACAAGCCCGTATGACAGGGCGCAGTCGAACTGAAGCCAGTCGCGATCCGGGCGCATGCCGCCGTAGCGCAGCAGGTTGCGTGCGTCCTGGTGAGAGAAGAGGTTCTCGCCCGTCGCCATCGGCCCCGGATAGAATTCCGAGAGGGCGGCCTGGAGGGCGTAGTCGAGCGGATCGCCGACTTCCTCGTACCAGAATAGAGGATAATCCCGCAGCATCTTGGCGTAGGCGATGCCGGTCTCCAGGTCGAAACGGCCATTCGCATCCACCGCCAGCTGGGCTTGCGATCCGATCTCCTTCAGCGCCGCCTCGATGCGCTCGCGGTCCTCGTCGATCGGGGCCCCACCGATTTTCATCTTGACGACAGTGTAGCCACGATCGAGATAGCCCCGCATCTCCGCCTGGAGCGCCGAGTTGTCCTTTCCTGGATAATAGTAGCCGCCTGCCGCATAGACGAAGACACGCGGATCGGCTTCGCGGCCCTTCTTCTCGGCCAGAAGGCGGAACAGGGGCTTGCCGGCGATCTTCGCGACCGCATCCCAGACCGCCATGTCGAGAGTGCCGACCGCGACGGAGCGCTCGCCATGTCCGCCCGGCTTCTCATTCGACATCATCGCTGCCCAGACGCGCTGGGGATCGAGATTGGTGCCGGCATCATCGAGCAGGCTCTTCGGCTCGGCCTCGAGAATGCGATTGCGGAAGCGCTCTCGGATGAGGCCGCCCTGGCCATAGCGCCCGTTGGAATTGAAGCCGTATCCAACTACGCGTCGGCCGTCGCGCACGACATCGGTCACGACGGCAACAAGGCTCGCCGTCATCTTCGAGAAGTCGATATAGGCGTTGCGGATGGGAGAGGCGATGGGCTTCGTGATCTCGACGACATCGACGATACGCATGGTCAGGTCCTTCCGTTCGGTTCTGGATTTTGTGCTGGTGGAGCGTCAATGCGCCAGGCCCGGCGCGATCCCGGCCTGCTGGCCTCCGTGGGACCGCTCGGCTTGGCTATGCCGACAGCGAATGTTTCCGAAGAGGGGAGGCTGGGGACATTCGCTCGCCTGGTGAAGCCTGGGCGATCCGCTGCAAGCTGGTGTCGACCTTGGGCGAGGCCCGTCCGAACCTGCTCGAAGGTCGATCGACGCTGGAGGCAGAATTCGCTGATCCTGCTGATTATTGACCAGTTTTCCATTCGATAAGGCGCCCCATTCCGTTCCGCGAGGCGCTTGCTTGCCTCTGTTCGGGCGCCGTCCGGCGGAACCTCCGCTGAGGGGCGGGAACAGCCGCAGATGACGACGGGAGCGACGGTTAGAACTGCTTTGCGGCAAACGCCAATGCTGTTGCCGGAATTGATCATGCGTTTTAGGCATTACCAATGGAACTGATCTGGCTTGAGGATTACCTGGCGCTGGCTGATGCCTTGAATTTCTCCAGGGCCGCTTCTGCACGGCACGTGACCCAGCCGGCCTTCAGCCGGAGGATCCGCGCGCTTGAGGATTGGATCGGTGCGCCCTTGTTCATCCGCACCACGCATAGCGTCGCGCTGACACCGGCAGGCGAGCAGTTCCGCAATCAGGCGGAGGTTCTGACACGCGCGTTGCATCAGTTGCGGCGCGATACCCTGGAGGTTGCCGGACGTGGCGCCGGTCCGTTGTCTATCGCGGCAACCCACGCCCTTTCCTTCACGTTCTTTCCGAAATGGGTTCGTGGAAATGAGAAGATCCTGGCCCTTGGGACCCTCAACCTGATCTCCGACAGCATGCAGGCCTGCGAGCAGATGATGCTGCGGGGGGATGTGCAGTTCCTGCTTTGCCACCATCACCCCAGCATTGGCAGCCGGGTCGAAACCAGCCAGTTCAAGAGCATCGTGGTCGGGGCCGATACGCTCGTGCCGCTTTGTGCGCCCGACCAGGATGGGGCGCCGCGCTGGCGGCTCGAGCGCACTGTGCCGGTCAAGTATCTCGGTTACAGCGAGCAGTCCGGCCTGGGGCGGATCATTACCGGGCTTCGGCGCGCTGCAGATCGAAATGTTGCGCTGGAGACGGTCTTTACATCGCACCTCGCCGCCACATTGCTCTCGATGGCGCGCGCCGGAGACGGGGTCGCATGGCTGCCCCGAACATTGGCGGAGGAGGATATGTCGCTCGGCCGACTGGTCCAGGCCGGTGATCCCGGCCTGGCCATACCGATTGAGATCCGGCTGTTTCGTCCCATGGCCCGTCAGGGGCCCGTTGCCGAGGCCGTCTGGGCCGCATTCGAGCGGGGTTGAGGTTCAGCCCGCTATCAGGTGGCTGAACAGGATCGAGGTGCCGAGGCCGATGAGGGCGAGACCGCCGATCCGCTCGGCCCAGCGCCCGAATTTGGCGCCGACCAGGTTGCCGGCCATCATGCCCCCCGTCGACATCACGAATGTCGCAAAGCCGATGGCCAGCGCGACGACGAAGATGTTCACGTCCAGGAAGGCGAGCGACACGCCGACCGCCATGGCATCGATGCTGGTGCCGATCGCGGTCGCCATCAGGGCCCAGAGCGAGTTGCCATGCGCAGCATCATTGCGCTCGGCCGCAGGCTTCATGGAATGCAGGAGCATGCGCCCGCCGACGATGCCGAGCAGAACGAAGGCGATCCAGTGGTCGACGGCCGCGACATACTGGCTTGCGGCAAACCCCGCGGCCCAGCCTATGAGCGGCGTGATGGCCTCAACGATGCCGAAGACCACACCGGTGCGAAGCGCCTGCGTGAAACGCGGGCGGCTGGAGGCGGCGCCCCGCCCGATCGAGGCCAGCAGGGCGTCGACGGACATGCCCACGGCGAGCACGGCGATAGAAGCAGGTGACATGGCAGTCTCAAATTGCGGACGGAGGACCAGACGGATCTCGGGCCTTGTCCGCAAGGCCTCTCCGTCACGGTCTCGCTTGGCCGAAATCATCCGGCTGATCGCACCACGCAGTCCTCGCCGCGAGCGTGTTGATGCGATCGCGCGCCGAAGCACGCCGCTACTCCCCGATGCGTCTGCACCTAGTGAATCACGCTCATGATGTCAATTCGATAACGATTTCAAATTCTTAGCATTGAGACGCATTTGCATGTAGAAGAATGCCGCGGCCCTGCCGAAGCGACGCCGGGCGCGCTCGACGACCTCTGCGTCGAAGGCTACGGCTGGTGAGATCACGCGGGGAGGGGCACATCCGCCAGGCCGATTTCGTGCCTCTCGACTATCGCGCTTGCACCAGTCCTGTCCCTGCCGGACGTCAAACACGCGATCTTGAAACGGCAGCAACCGGAATTCCCAAGACAGGAATGGTCCGGCGCGTAGGATCGGCCGCGTGATGCCAATAACACCACAGGGGAGAACGACTGTGCCGCGCCTGACCGCCAAGGATTTTCCGCAGGAACTGCTCGAACTGTACGACTATTATGCGCACGGACGGATCACCAAGCGCGAGTTTTTCGATCGCGCCGGCAAATTCGCCGTGGGTGGCATGACGGCGGCGTCGATCCTGGCCTCGATGAGCCCCGACTACGCGCTCGCGCAACAGATCTCGTTCACGGACCCCGATATCACCGCCAGTTACCTCACCTACCCCTCGCCGAAGGGGAATGGCGATGTCCGCGGCTATCTGGTGCGTCCGGCAAAACTATCCGGCCGCGTCCCCGCGGTGGTCGTCGTGCATGAGAACCGCGGTTTGAACCCCTATATCGAGGATGTCGCGCGCCGGGTCGCGAAGGCCGGCTTCATCGCGCTTGCTCCGGATGGCCTGAGCTCCGTCGGCGGTTATCCCGGCAATGACGAGAAGGGCCGAGAACTGCAGCAGCAGGTCAATCCGGAGAAGCTGATGAATGACTTCTTCGCGGCCATCGAATTCCTGATGAAGAGCGATCAGACCACCGGCAAGGTCGGCATCACCGGCTTCTGCTATGGCGGTGGCGTCGCCAACGCGGCTGCCGTCGCCTATCCCGAACTCGGCGCGGCCGTGCCGTTCTATGGCCGTCAGCCCCGCGCCGAGGACGTGCCGCGGATCAAGGCGCCGCTCCTGATCCATTACGGCGCTCTCGACACCGGCATCAATGCCGGCTGGCCGGCCTATGAGGCGGCCTTGAAGGCGGGCGGGAAAACCTATGAGGCCTATATCTATCCAGGCGCCAATCATGGCTTCCACAACGACTCCACCCCCCGTTATGACGAAGCGGCCGCCAAGCTGGCCTGGGACCGGACCATCGCCTGGTTCAAGCGCTACCTGAGTTGAACGAGCGGAGCCTCATCCCGCCCGAGCGTGGGTGAGAGCGACCGGGGCGCGCCAGAATTCGCGGTCTCCGCACGGGGTAGGACGGCCATGGGCCGTTCGCTCTGCGCGGAGTACTGCGCCTGGGCGTGCAAGGGCCAAGGGTGGGCACGCGCTGTTCGGGGACGTGCTCCGCGAGAGCGCACATTCTGTTCGTGACGCTTGGGCTCGGTTTATAGCCGAATCAGCCTCATGATCCCGAGCGCTGCAGCCTATCGTTCCCGCGAGGTCCCATGCGCCTTGTCTTGACCACGACTGCCGCTCTTCTGTTCACGGCTCTCCCAACCCATGCCGATGAGCGCAGCGAGTGCCTCGCCGGCATCGCGCGCCTGCGCAGCGCGACTGCTGCAAGACCTGCCCCTCCCGACCGGGACACACTTCTCGGCACGCTGCGCCGGGCGGAGCGGGAGGCCGGCGAACGCCAGTTCGACGACTGTGTCGGGGTCCTCAAGGCCAGCGCCAGTGGCGGCGGCAAGAGCAGCCGGGATGACGATGACGCCGAGGAGGGCGCCGAAACCGAGGACATGTTCGGCTTTACGGAGGGCACCAGCATCCTCGAAAAGGGCAAGTTCGAAATCTCCGGCGCCGGCGAGGGTGCATTCGGCAAGCGCCTCGGCCGGTATCGGACGGGAGGCCTGGGTGGCAGCTTTGCGTTCGCCCCGGTCGACGGGCTCAGCATCGAGTTGGGGGCGGTCGGCAACCGCGTCTCGATCCGCGACGTACCGGGACTGGACAATCGCCACGGCGGCGGCTTCGGTGGCTTTGCCGCCGAGTTGAAATGGCAGGCTATCAAGCGGGGAGACGCCTCGCCCGTCGGCCTGACCTTTATCGTCGAGCCGGGCGCGAGCTTTCGCGACGCGGAGGCTGGCGGGCGTGGCCGGGGCGTGGGGCTGGAGGGGCGGATCGCGCTTGATGCCGAACTTGTTCCCAGGAGGTTGTTCGGTGGACTCAACCTGATCTACGAATTGGAGAAATTCCGCCCGCGCGGCGTAAACCTGTTCAATGGCGAAGCCGAGCCCTTGGAAGGCGTGTTATCCGGGCCGTGCCAGCCCTATGCCGAGGACGACGCCCTGGAGACATGCGTCGCGTCCGCGCGGCGCAAGTCAGCGGAGCGGTCCTCTCTCCTCGGGCTCTCGGGAGCACTCGCGATCCAGATCAACCCCAATGTCTTTATCGGCGGCGAGGTTCGCTATTTGCGCTCCTATGCCGGGCTCGGGTTGAACAGCTTCGAAGGACACGCCGTCTTCGTCGGCCTCTAGAGCGGATCGACATTCAGCGTAGCCATATCATTGCTGCGGCGAGGTGGACGAAGCCTGTGAAGTGGATGGTTCTGCGGTCGTAGCGTGTGGCGAAGCGGCGGAAGTGCTTGAGGCGATTGAAGCATCGCTCGATCCGGTTGCGGTGTTTGTAGATCTCGCCGTCGTGAGGGATGAAGACCTTGCGGTTGCGCTTGGACGGGATCACCGCCTGTGCCTTCATTGCGGCAATCTGGTTGCGCAAATCGTTGCTGTCATAGGCTTTGTCGGCSAGCRCCGCATCGGCTTSCTGACCTGCGAGGAGATCGGGAGCGGCTGTGATGTCGCTGGCCTGGCCGGGCGTGATGCGCAACCGCAAGGGCCGACCGAGCCTGTCGGCGAGCATGTGGACCTTGGTGGTCAGTCCCCCTCTGGARCGCCCCAGCGCCTGGTCCTTGGCCCCCCTTTTCCCGCCGCCGCKTGCTGATGGGCGCGCACGATGGTGCTGTCGAGCATCAGATATTGGTTATCACGGTCGGCGGTCAGCGCGTTGAACACCGCCTCCCACACCCCGGTATGGCACCAGCGACTGAAACGCCGATGCACCGTCTTCCACTTGCCATAGCGYTCGGGCAGGTCACACCAGTGSGCACCAGAGCGCAGAACCCACAGACAACCGTTCACAAACAGGCGGTTATCCGAGCCCGTCCGACCTGGATCGCTCGWCTTGCCGGGCAGCAAGGGCGCAATCCGCAGCCATTGCGCCTCATTCAGCTCGTAGCGCTTGATCCCCATCATTGGCTCCGCGTCTCAACACGGAACCCCATGAATCAGACATCGCGCCAGTTGTGAATCTGGAGGGTTCTGTGAGGTCGCGCGGCACTGATCGTGGAGCGAGGCGCGGCGCGCGACCTCATTGAAGCCGGATTGAACGAAGCCGCCGGCGCGAGGGCCTATGGGTTTTGTGCCTTGGGGCCGCTGCTCAAGGGGCCTCCGACA
>NZ_JBFTZN010000140.1:0-14391 GCF_056406775.1 Allobosea sp. P1_A7 | reverse complement strand
GCCCGGTCGTGCTCGACGGCACGGCGATCGCGGCCCGTGCGCCGGCGGCGCTCGCGGCCGGCCGCGCGACGCTGGTGGCGCGGCCCGAAGACATCCTGCTCGCCGAGCCCGGCAGCGCCGGCACCCTGCCCGGCCGCATCGCGCATCGGCAATATCTCGGCGGCAAGACCAGCTACAAGGTCGTGCTCGACAGCGGGCGCGTTCTGGCGGTCGATCTCCAGAGCGGCGCCCATGACCGTTTMGAGCCCGGCGCCAAGGTCGGCCTCGGCTTCGATCCGGCCCGGACGCTGGTGCTCGCATCATGAGCCGGCAGTTCCGCTCGGTCTGGTTCTGGTTCTCGGCGCTGGCGCTCGGGATCCTGGCCGTGTTCCTGCTCTATCCCCTGCTCAGGGTGCTGACCGGCAGCCTGGGCAGCGGCAGCCATAGCGGCTGGGCGCTGCTCGCGGCCGATCCGAAATATTTCGCCGCCATCCTCAACACGATCGTGCTCGGCGTCGCCGTCACCCTGACCACGACGCTGATCGGCGTGCCGCTCGCCTATTTCACGGCGCGCTTCGAATTCCCGGGCAAATCGATCGTCGCGGTGCTGCCGCTAATCACGCTCGTCATCCCCGAGGTCATCGCGGCCCAGACCTGGCTGATGATGCTCGGCAATAACGGCTTCATCACCCGCTATCTCGGCGCGCGGGGCATCGACATCCCGAGCTTCTACGGCTGGCCCGGCCTGATCACGGTGATGACCTTCACCTATTACACCTACATCTATATCGGCACGCTCGCCGCCATCCGCGGCTTCGACGTCCAGCTCGAGGAAGCCGCCCAGAGCCTCGGCACCTCGCCGGCGCGCTCGCGGCTGCGCGTGATGCTGCCCGTGGTCCTGCCCTCGGTGCTCGCCAGCTCGCTCCTCGTCTTCACCCTCGTCGTCGGCAATTTCGCGACCGCGACCATTCTGGGCAGCCGCGTGCCGCTGCTCTCGGTGCTGACCTACCAGGCGGCGGTCGCCGAGGGCGGCTCCGACCCGGTGATGCAGTCGACGCTGGCGACGGTCTCGATCGCGCTCGTGATGATCGTGCTCTTCGTGCAGCGCTGGATCGTCTCGCGCGGCCGCCACGAGGTCACGCAGGGGCGCGGCGCCAGGGCCGAGCGGCTGCGCGGCCTGCCCGGCCTGTTCATCGGCCTGCTCGCCGGGCTGCTCGTCGTCGTCTCGCTGCTGCCGCTCGGCTCGATCGTGATCGGCGCCTTCACCGTCTCGCGCGGCCCGGTGATGCGCTGGGGCGAATGGACGACGGCCCATGTCGAGCGGCTGGTGCGGATCGCGCCCGATCCGGTGCTGAACACGCTGGCCTATTCCGCCGTCGCGACCGTGATCGGCATCACCTTCAGCGCGCTCGTCAGCTATCTCATCGTCAAGAAGCGCAATATCCTGACGCCGGCGCTGGATTATCTGACGGCGCTGCCGCTGGCGCTGTCGGGCACGATCATCGGCCTTGGCCTGGTGATGTCCTTCAACACCGGCTTCCTGCCGTTGACCGGCACGGCGAGCATCATCGTGCTCGCCTATGTCGTGCGCCGATTGCCCTTCGGCATCCGCAACTCCTCCTCGACGCTCTACAATATCCCGAACTCGATCGAGGAGGCCTCGGTCAGCCTCGGCGTGCCGCCGGTCGCGACCTTCTTCAAGGTCGTGCTGCCGCTGATGCTGCCGGCCGTCGCCGCGGCCGCGGTGCTGACCTGGACGACCACCGTCGCCGAGCTCTCGGCCTCGATCATCGTCTATTCCGGCGGGCGCGAGACGATGCCGATCCAGATCTACAAGCTGATCGATTCCAACCTGATGGCCTCGGCCTCCGCCTATGGCCTCGTGCTGGTCGCGGTGATCCTGATCCCGATCATCGTCGCGACCCGCGTCTTCAAGATCGACCTGTTCTCGTCAAAGGCCTGAACGGTTCCAGAAAACGACCAAGCCGGGCCGGCTCCGCCTCGCCGTCCGGACACAGCAAGGGGAAGGCGGGGAGAAAGGAACGACCATGACAAACCTGATCGACCGCCGCGCCGTCCTTGCCGGGCTAGCGGGCCTTGCGGCCGCACCGGCGCTACCGGCTTTCGCCCAGGGTGCAGCGGGCACCGTCGTGCTCTACACCTCGAACAATGCCCAGGCCGTGGACGCCGTGCTCGGCGTCGCCAAGGACAAGCAGGCAAAACTCAAGATCAGCACGATCACCGGCGGCTCCGGCCAGCTCCTGCGCCGGATCGAGGCTGAAGCCGCCAAGCCCCAGGCCGATCTGTTCTGGAGCTCGAGCGCCAATACGCTCGGCGCCTTCAAGCCGCTCTTCGAGCCCTATGCCTCGCCGGAAGCCGCCGCGATCCCGGCAGCCCTGCGCCAGCCGGAGAACCTCTGGACCGCCTCGAACGTCCATCTCGTCGTGGCCATGGTCAACAAGAACCAGCTCGGCGGCAAGCCGGCGCCAAAGACCTGGAAGGAGCTGCTCGACCCGGCCTTCAAGGGCAAGATCATCATCGCCGACCCCGCCAACAGCTCGACCGCCTATACGATCCTGTGGGGCGTCGAGAAGCTGCTCGGCCCCGATGGGCTGAAGGCGCTCGCCGCGAACCTGACGGTGTCCAGCGCCGCCTCGACGGTGCTGCGCAGCGTCGGCCAGGGCGAATACCCGATCGGACTGACCTTCGAGTCGAATGCCTATGCCTATGTCGCCGGCGGCCAGCGCGAGATCTCGCTGGTCTACCCCAGTGAGGGCACGTTCAGCACGCCGGAATTCCAGGTGCTGATCAAGGGCGCGCCGGGCGGCGCCACGGCAAAGGCCGCCTATGACCTGATGCTCTCGAAGGAGGCCCAGATCGCCCTTCTGGAGAACGCCTTCCGCCGGCCGAGCCGCAGCGACATCGACGTCTCCAAACATGTCGAGCTGCCGGCCATGGACAGCGTCAAGGTCTTCGGCATCGACGAGGACGAAGCCGCGGCCAAGCGCGACGAGTTCCTCAAGCGCTGGCAGTCCTTCGCGAGCGCCGCGAAGTAAGGGCGAAAGCTCAGCTCTTGAAAACGCCCGGCCACGGTTTCCGCGGCCGGGCGTTTTTTTGCCTCGTGTCGTGTCACGCGCGAGGCACGCTCAGTTCCTGGCCCCGAGCGCGAGACGGCAGGCCAGCCCCGCGAACACACCCGCGAGCAGATACTGGGGCAACCTGGGGAAGCGGAGCCGGCCGGCAACAAGGCTACGAAGCCGGGTGCCGAGCAGGATCACCGCGCCGTTCACGAGGAAGCCGATGCCGTTGATGATGGTGGCGAGCACCAGCATCTGCGCCACCATCGAGCCGCCTTCAGGCGTCRCGAATTGCGGAAACAGCGCCAGGACGAAGAGCGCCATCTTTGGATTGAGCAGGTTGGTCGCAAGGCCCTCCCCGAGGATCCGCCGCCCTGACAGCCGCTGCAGCGTCGCTGTCGGAGAAAACCCTGCTCCGTCCGAGCGCAAGGTCTTCCAGGCGAGATAGAGCAGATAGGCGCAGCCGGCCCAGCGCAGGATCTCATAGGCGATCGGCACGGTCAGGAAGAGTTGGGAGAGCCCGAGCGCGGCGGCCAGCGCATGGCAATAGGTGCCGAGCGCGATGCCGGCATAGGTCAAAAACCCGGCGCTGCGCCCCTGGCTGATGCTGCGCGAGGCAATCAGCAGCATGTCGGGGCCGGGCGTGGCGGTGAGCACCACGGAAGCGGCGGCAAAGAGCATGAGGGTGGAGAGATCCGGCATTGCGATTTCCTTCGAAAGGAGCCGGAATTCCGCTCTACCAGGATTCGCTGGTCGGGCAAGGCGCCCTCCCCGGTGCGACCGGCGGCGCCAGCGGCAGATCGAACGCGCGCGGCGATTTCGGGCTCACCGTCAGCGCTCTCACGACCACGCTCGAGCTGACGCGCGGTGCGCGCTACGGCCCCTTTCAGCGAACACGGACACTTCGCGGAGACCGCCCCCCGAACGCGGCGAGCGCCGGGGCGGCCCAGGCGGAAGGTCCCGCAGCAACGATAATCAAATAACAAAATACGTGTGACGAATATTGACATTCGTCACACGTTAGCYGATCATGCTTGCGCTACCGGTGTTTCCTGAAGGTGCGATCCGCGCGTCAAACCCGCGATCCAGACCTTCCGCAGCACCCCTGTCCGGCCTCACAACAGTTCGAGGGCGCCATGCGCGGATCACCACTGCTTTCCAACGTCTTTCGCGCCACATCCATTGTGGGGCTCGCCGCGGTGCTCGCCGGTTGCGGGCCTTCGGACGGCGCAGAGCGCGCCGAAACGCACGACCAGGCCCGCCCCGTCCTGGCTCCGGCCGTCGCCTTCGAGCCAAGGACCGGCGAGCGCAGCCTCGTCGGTGTCATTCGTGCCCGCGTCGAAAGCGATCTTGGCTTCCGCGTGCAGGGGAAGGTCGCCAAGCGGCTCGTGAATGTCGGGGACGTGGTCCGGGACGGCGACGTGCTCGCCACGCTCGACGAGGCCGATTTCGGGCTCCAGGTCGCACAGGCCGAGGCGGAGCGCGCGGCAGCGGCCGCAAGCCGGGCGCAGGCCGAGGCCGATTTCGATCGCGCCAGGTCGCTGATCAAGCAGGGGTGGACGACAGCCGCCACGCTCGACGCAAGGCGCGCCGCTTCGGAGGAGGCGCGGAGCCGCCTCGCCCGCGCTGAACGTGCGCTGGACCTCGCCAGGAACGCCTCGTCCTACGCCGTCCTGCGCGCCGACGCGAACGGTGTCATCACCGCGACCGCGGTCGAGCCCGGCCAGGTCGTCCAGCCGGGATACGCGGCGATCCGGCTTGCCCGCACAGCAGAAAAGGAGGCCGTCGTGGCGATCCCGGAGGCCTCGGTCGAACGCGCGCGACAGGCGAAGGCCGTCGTCACGCTCTGGTCGAACGCCGGGGTCCGCTATGGCGCGACCTTGCGTGAACTGTCGCCTGCCGCCGACGCCGCGACGCGGACCTATCTCGCGCGCTTCCCTGTCGCGGCAGCAGGCCCGGAAGTGCAACTCGGCATGACGGCGACCGTAACCCTKACCGATTCCGATCCCGAGCGCATCGTTCGCCTGCCGCTGACAGCGCTCGTCAACCAGGGCGCGGGGCCGTCGGTGTGGACTGTGGGCCCGGACGGAAAGCTCGCAGCCAAGCCGGTCACCGTCGCCGTCTACGAAGCGAAGGACGTGATCGTCTCTGGCGGACTCGCGGAGGGCGACCGCGTTGTCCTGCTTGGCGCGCAGAAGCTCGACGCCGGCCTGACCGTTCGCGCCGTCGATCAATTCTCATTCTGAGAAGGCCCAGGACGCCATGAAAGAATTCAACCTTTCGCGCTGGGCTGTCGAGCACCGCGCCCTCGTCCTCTTCCTGATCATCGTGATCGCGATAGCGGGGACGTTGTCTTTCATGCGGCTCGGGCGTTCGGAGGATCCGAACTTCACGATCAAGGACGCCGTGCTGACGGCGGTGTGGCCAGGCGCCACGGCGCGCGAGATGCAGGACCAGGTCGCCGACCCCATCGAGAAGAAGCTGCAGGAGTTGGCCTATTTCGACAAGGTGCAGACCTATGTGAAGCCGTCCTTTGCGGCCATGCAGATCTCGTTCAAGGACAGCACGCCGCCGGCCGAGGTCGCGGGCCTGTTCTATCAGCTCCGCAAGAAGATGGACGATGTCCGGCCCTCCCTGCCGGCGGGCGTGATCGGCCCGAATGTCAATGACGAGTACGGCGATGTCGACTCGATCCTCACGATGCTGACGGGCGACGGCGCAGACTACGCTCAGCTCAAGAAGGTCGCCGATGCCTTGCGGCAACGGCTGCTCCGGGTTCCCGGCGTCGCGAAGGTGAACATCTACGGCGTCCAGCCGGAGCGCATCTATGTCGAGTTCAGCCATGCCAAGCTGGCGACGCTCGGCGTGGCGCCGCAGGCGCTCTTCGACTCGCTGGCCCGCCAGAACGACGTGACGCCCGCCGGGACCGTCGAGACGAACGCGCAACGCATTCCGCTTCGCGTCACCGGAGCGCTCGACGGCGTCAAGGCGGTGGCCGAAACGCCGGTCGATGCAGGAGGACGCACCTTCCGGCTCGGCGATATCGCAACCGTGACGCGCGGCTTCGTCGACCCACCGAGCTTTCTTGTCCGCCAACGCGGCGAACCCGCGCTCGGCGTGGGCGTCGTGATGGCGCGCGGCGCCAATATCCTGAGTTTCGGCAAGGACGTGGCCGCCGCGACGCGCGCGTTCCAGTTGGACGTGCCGCAGGGGGTCAAGTTCGAGCAGATTGCCGACCAGCCCGAGATCGTCGCGGAGTCGATCTTCGAGTTCGAGCGCTCCTTCGTCGAAGCGCTCGCCATCGTGCTCGGCGTTTCCTTCCTGTCGCTCGGCTGGCGCACGGGGATCGTGGTCGCGCTTTCGGTGCCGCTGGTGCTCGCAGCGACCTTCGTCGTGATGTACATGCTCGGCATGGACCTGCACCGGATCACGCTCGGTGCGCTGATCATCGCGCTCGGGCTGCTGGTCGACGATGCCATCATCGCGGTCGAGATGATGGTGGTGAAGATGGAGCAGGGCTACGACCGCATCCAGGCCGCAGCCTTTGCCTGGCGATCGACCGCCTTCCCGATGCTGACCGGCACCGCCGTCACCGTCGCGGGTTTCCTGCCCGTCGGCTTCGCGAAGTCGGGTGCGGGCGAGTATGCCGGAGGCATCTTCTGGGTCGTCGGGATCGCGCTCGCCCTGTCCTGGATCGTGGCGGTGGTCTTCACGCCCTATCTCGGGGTCCTGCTGCTGCCGTCGTCGCTGTCCAAGGGCGGCGCGCATGGAGACCCTGGCGCGATCTACGATACCCGCCTGTATCGCGCCCTGCGCCGGGCGATCCAGACCTGCGTGCGTTGGCGGCTGACGACTGTCGTCGTCACGGTCGGCATCTTCGCTGCTGCTGTCGTCGGGTTCGGCTTCGTCCAGCAGCAATTCTTCCCGTTATCGGAGCGCAAGGAGCTGTTCCTGCAGCTTCGCCTTCCCGAGGGCTCGTCGATCGGAGCCACGTCCGGCGTCGTCGCCGAGGCCGAAAAGCTGATCGGCCAGAGCGATCCCGACATCCAGACCTTCACGGCCTATGTCGGACAGGGCTCCCCGCGGTTCTGGCTCGGCCTGAATCCGACGCTGCCGAACGAGGCCTTCGCCGAGATCGTGATCCTGACGAAGTCGATCGAGGGCAGAGAGCGCGTCAAGTCGCGCCTCGATGCCGCGATCGGCGCTGGCGCCTTGACCCAGGCGCGCGCGCGCGTCGACCGCTTCTCCTTCGGACCGCCCGTCGGCTTTCCCGTCCAGTTCCGCGTGATCGGCCCGGACCCGATGAAGGTGCGCGAGATCTCCTACCAGGTCCGCGACGCCGTTCGCACCAACAGGAACGCGGTCAACCCGCATCTGGACTGGAACGAGATGTCGCCCTCGGTGAGGCTGGTGGTCGATCAGGAGCGGGCCCGTGCCCTTGGGCTGAACGTGCAGGATGTCTCGCAGACGCTGCAGACCCTTGTCTCCGGGGCGACCGTCACGACCGTTCGCGACGGCGTCGAGCAAGTCGCCGTGGTCGCGCGGGCCGGCGAAAGCGAAAGGCTGGATCTCGGCCATGTCGGCGACCTGACCATCGTCGCCCGCAACGGCGTCGCCGTTCCGCTGTCCCAGGTGGCAAGGCTCGATTATGTCCACGAGGATCCGATCCTGCGGCGGCGCAACCGCGACACCGTCATCACCGTGCGCGCCGACGTGGTGGACGGGGTCCAGCCGCCGGATGTGACGGCGCAGATCCTGCCGCGCCTGCAGTCGATCAAGAATGGCCTGGAGCCTGGCTACCGTATCGAGACAGGAGGCGCAGTCGAGGAGTCGGAGAAGGCGAACGCCGCGCTGTTCGTGCTCTTCCCCATCATGTTTCTCGCGATGCTGACCCTGTTGATGATCCAGCTGCAGAACTTCTCCCGCCTGGCCCTGGTCTTCATGACGGCGCCGCTTGGCCTGATCGGGACATCGGCAAGTCTCAATCTCGCCCATCAGCCCTTTGGCTTCACCGCGCTGCTGGGGCTGATCGCACTCGCCGGCATGATCATGCGCAATACGCTCATCCTCGTCGACCAGATCGAGAGCGATGTCGCATCGGGATCGCACAGCCGGCGCGAGGCGATCGTCGACGCGACGGTCAGGCGAGCGCGGCCCGTGGTGCTGACGGCGCTTGCGGCGATCCTCGCCATGATCCCGCTGTCGTCGAGCGCATTCTGGAGCCCGATGGCCGTCACCATCATGGGCGGGCTCTTTGTCGCGACCTTTCTCACGATCCTGTTCTTGCCGGCGCTCTACGCGCTATGGTTCCGCAAGTCGCTGGATGAGCGTGGCGCGCCGGCGGGGCCGGAGCCAGTCACGCTTGTGCCGAGCTTCGCGACCTCGGTTGCCCACCAGATCATCGGACCGGAATCGTATCCGGCTCGACGATCGAACCTCACGATTGTCTCGGAGTAGCCTTGGTGACACATCCATCCCGTTACACGGCGCGCGTGACTGCCCAGAGCGAGAATGCGAGCCGGCGGCAGGACGGCATCGAGCCGCTGCAGGAGATTCTCGCGGTCGCCCGGCGGCTGTTCACGACCATTGGCTACCAGAAGACCACGGTCGCGGAGATCGCGGCCGAACTCGGCAAGAGCCCGGCACATGTCTACCGCTTCTTTGACAGCAAGAGGGCCATCAACGAGGCCGTGGCCGAGCTTTTGCTCAGTCAGATCGGCGACGAGCTCGCGGTGATCGCCGCCGGACAATCGTCCCCTCCCGAGCGTCTTGCCGCCTTCCTGCTTGCGCTCTCGGAGCTCAGCGAGCGGCATTTCATGACCAATAGCCGCGTGAACGACATGGTCGAGGACGCGATGGCTGAAAGCTGGGGCGTCTGTCTTCGCTACATCCAGCGCGTCGAAGGCCTGATCAGGACAATCGTCGAGGACGGCCAGTCTTCAGGCGATTTCAGCGTCGAGGATGCGGCAGCCGGGGCAGCCTGTGTGAAGACGACCATGGTCTGCTTCATGCACCCGACGATGATGGCGCTGAGCGCGGAGCATGCGAGGCCCGAGATCGAACAGGTCATCGCCTATGCATTGCGGGGGCTCGGGGCCAAGCCCCGGCGCTGAGGAACGAAGCCCGCGCCGACCTGAGTGCCCAGTTCGTCGCCCGCAGATTGCGCAGACGGCTGGCCGATTAGCGCAGCCGCCGGATCTCTTCCACCGTCACGGTCGGCTTCTGGCCGCCCCAGTTCGCCCGCAGCCAGTTGGAGAGGTCGGCGACCTCCTGGTCGCTGAGCTGCGCGGCAAAGCCCGGCATGGGCTGCATCCGCTCGAGCCCGGGGAAGCGCTGGGCCGGAATGCCGGAGAGGATGACCCGGTTCAGGTTGCGCGCATCTGCCAGCCGCAGCGAGGCGTTGGTCGCCAGCGGCACCACGACATGCGGGATGCCCTGCCCCTCGACGCCATGGCAGCTGGCGCAGACGGCGAGATAGGTGGCGCGGGCCGATGCTGCGGTCCCGGCGGCAACGGCAACCGGCTGAGGCGGCGCCGGCGGGGTCGCGCGCTCCGGCAGTGTGTCGAGATCGAACAGATAGGCCGACATCGCCGCAAGGTCGTCGGAGCTCAGATATTGCGTCGAGAAATGCACGACCTCGAACATCTGGTTGGTCATGGCGCCCTGCGCCGAGATGCCGGATTTCATGAAGTTTGCGAAGACCAGAGGATCGAAACCCATGCGCGTCAGCCCGGCCTTGGTGATGTCGGGCGCGACGATACCTTCCAGCTCCGAGCCCTGGAGATAGGCGCTCTCCTTCATGCCCATCGTCAGGTTGCGCGGCGTATGGCATTCGCCGCAATGGGCGAGCGCGTCGGTCAGATAGCGGCCGCGGTTCCAGGCCTCCGAACGCCCGGCCACCTCCGTCCCGGTGTCGCCCGACAGGTTGACGAGGTTCCAGAAGGTCAGCCCTTGCCGGATATTCATGGGAAACGGCAGGTGGTTGGCGCGGTTTGCCACCTTCATCGGCTCGCGGCTCATCAGGAAGGCGTAGACCGCGTCGACATCCCCGGCCGTCAGCTTGCGATAGGAGGCATAGGGCATCGCCGGATAGAGATGGCCGTTCTTGCCGACGCCGTCGCGCACCGCGCGGTGGAATTCGGCGCGCGTCCAGGCGCCGATGCCGTGCTCCTTGTCGGGCGAGATATTGGTCGAGTAGATCGTCCCGAACGGCGTCTCGAAGGGCAGCCCGCCGGCCCAGGGCGCGCCGCCCTTGGTGACATGGCAGGCATAGCAATCGGCGGCGACGGCGACATAGGCCCCGCGCTTGACGAGCCCCTTCATCTGCTCCGCCGTCAGCGGCTGCTCGATATCCCGGGAAACGACGCTGCGCTCCAACAGGCCGAGGAAGACGGCTCCCGCCGCGAGCGCACCGATGAAGGCGACCGTCAGCACGGCCAGAAGCAGCTTCCTCGCCATGCGCGCTACGCCTTCACCAAGCCGGGTGTCCTGAGGACGAGATCGCGCACCGCCTCGAAATAGCGGACATAGCCGGTGCAGCGGCAGATATGCCGGTCGAGCGCCTCGCCGATCACCTGTTCCAGCGCCTCGCGCCGGACCGGGTTGCGCTTCAACTGGTCGAGCAGCACCGTCGCACCGGTGACGAAGCCGGGGGTGCAGTAGCCGCATTGGAAGGAGAAATGCTCGATGAAGGCCTGCTGGACCGGTGAGAGCTGTGTAATCGCGCCAGTGGCGTCGCGCCTGGCCTGGCCCTCCACCGTCCTCACCTTGCGGCCAGTGAACCAGTGGGCGCCGGTGATGCAGGTGCGCATCTCCTCGAGCGAGCCGTCGCCCTTCTCGACGATCACGGTGCAGGCATGGCAGATGCCCTGGCCGCAGCCCATGCGCGAGCCGGTCAGGTTGAGATACTCGTAGAGGAAATCCTGCATCATCATCGTCTCCGGCACGTCGATGGGACCGACGGCCTCGTCGTTGATGGTCAGGGAGAGCGTGCGGGTCGCGATGGTCATGCCAGCGCCTCTCGGATTTTCTCGGGCGTGATCGGCAGGCTGTAGAAGCGCTTGCCGATGGCGTGGGCGACCGCGTTCACGATCGCCGGCACGACCGCGATCATCACCACCTCGGCCATGCCCTTGGGCGGATCGGTCTCCGACAGCGGCGGCAGGATTTCGGCCGTCTGCGACCAGACCGCGACATCCCTGGATGTCGGCAGCTCGTAGCGGTTCCAGTTCCAGGTGCCGTTGCCCGGCCCGTCCTCGTAAAGCGGCAGATACTCCTTCAGGGCGTGGCCGATGCCCATGGCGAGCCCGCCCTGGATCTGGCCGGAGACCAGCTCCGGCACGATCTGGTTGCCGCATTCGAGGATGGAGTGATGCGACAGCAGGCTGACCTCGCCGCTGCCGGTATCGACGGTGATCTCGGCCAGCGTCGCCATCGGCGCGTAATAGGTGACGCCGGCATTGTTGCGCTGCGTCGGCGGGTAGGAGACCGAGGCCCGGTCGACGAAGTGCCAGCCTGCTTCCGTCATCAGGGCCTTGCGCTCGACTGGTGCTCCTTCGCCGTATTGCACCGCCAGCGCATCGATGGCGAAGCGGCGGCGCCCAGTGCCCGACACTTCGAACTCCGCTTCGGCCCATTGCCAGCGGTTAAAGCTGTGCACGGTGACGCCGGTGACGAGGCCGAGCCGGTGCGCCTCGGCCGCGACCTCGGCAAAGGACAAAGGCTGCATGGCCGCCGCATTGACCGTGCCGCGGATGATGCGCAGATCCTCGCGGCGCACCACTTCGGGCGCCAGCTGGCCGCCGCCGATGCCGCGCGACCAGAGCGAGCGCGCGGCGGGCCAGAGCGCGAGGTCGACAAGCGCGCGGGCCGCCTCGCGCGTCGCATGGCCGAGATAGTAGACGCTGTTGGAGGCGCTCATCGGCGAGGTGAAGCTCGGCGTCCAGCGCGGATTCGCCATGCGCCGGTCTTCCTCCTCCTGGGAGAGCGTATAGGGCTCGTCTGTGGTCTCGAGCGGCATCTGCGGCCAGCGCACCTTGCCGAATTCGGTCTCGTCGGGTTGCCGGCCGAGGATGCCGGCGGCCATCACCGCCTGCGAGGTCGTGGCGCCCGTGCCGATCTCATGCGCGACATGCGAGAGCGTAAGCCGGCCGCCTGCGTCGAAGGCGAGCGCGCAGAGCGCCGCTTCGGCGCCGGTGCCGTAATCCTTATGCACATGGCCGTAGCCGACGCCATATTTCTTGCCGGGATTGGCGGCCTCGAAAGCGGCCTTGCGCTCCTGTCGCCCGGCCCAGAGCGGGTGCCTTTCCGCCCGCGCCAGGATCTCGTCATGACGCAGCGCACCTGAGGGGATCGCGCCCTGCGAGTTCTTCATGCCCGATTTCAGCGCATTGCGCCGCCGGAACTCCATGGCATCGAGGCCCAGCGCCTCGGCCGCCTCGTCGACCATCATCTCGGTCGCCGCCATGGTCTGCAATGTGCCGTAGCCGCGCATCGAGCCGGCATCGACGGCGCGCGACGACAGGATCGTCGCGGAAAAGTCGCTCTTCGGCAGGTAATAGATCGACTGCGCCGCCGTCGCGCCGACCGTGCCGACCGAGACCGAAAAATTCTCGCGCCCGCCGCCATCGTTGCGATAGCGCCCGGTCATCGCCCGGAATTGTCCGGTCTTGCGGTCGATGACCATGACCTTGTCCATCTCGAAGGCATGGCGCTTCAGCGCGGTCTGGAACTGCTCGTAGCGGTCATTGGCGAGCCGGACCGGCCGCCCGTCCGCATAGAGGCCGGCGAGCACGCAGTAGAACGGGAAGATCGCGTGGTCCTTGGTGCCGTAGCCGACGGTGTAGCCGATCTTGAGATCGATGCTGTTCAGCGGGAATTTTGACTTCGACACCATATGGGCCGCCATCTCGGCGACCTCGTGCGGGGACTGCGTGGCGATCAGGGCGTGCAGGATGCCGGTCGAACGCTCGTACCAGACATTGCCATTATCGGCCTCCATCGCCGAGGCATCGGCCGACTGGCTGGTAAAGCTACGCCGCAGCACCAGCACGTCGTCCCCGGCAGTGGCGATCTCGCGCTCGATCTCGGCTGCGGCCGCCATGCCGCGCGCCATGGCGTCACCGTCTCCGGCGGCGGGCCATTGCGGTTCCTCCCCCTTGAAGCCGGTGCGGATCGTCGTGTCCTTGAGCGCGGAATAGCGGTCTTCGGCCTCTGGAGTACCGCCATCGATCCGGACATAGCGCGCCGCGCCATAGGGGCCGGGCGTGGTGGACGGGCCCTGCGCGCCGTAGCGCACGACCCTGTCGTTGAAGCGCAGCTTGCGCTTGGCCGCGTCATAGCGGGCAAAATCGTGATAGATCAGCAGCGCGACCGGCTGGCCGAGCAGGCGTGCGGTCTCACCCTTGGGGACGAAGAAGACATCGCCATAGAAGCCGGGCGCGGGGATCGCGACGCCGTCGGCGACGAGGTCCTCGTGCAGCACCAGCCGATCCGGCCTGAGGTCCTCGCCGAGCAGGCTAAGATCGACGCCATCGAAGACGCGGTCGACCCGCGTCGCATGGAGCATGAAGGCGTGCGCCTGCTGCTTCGGCCAGCCTGCAAGGTCGCGGGCGCGGTAGTCGCGCGTAAACGTCTTGCCGCCGGTGACCTTGGCGATGGCGTCGAGCCGGTATTTCGGCTTGCCGCCGGCCTCGAGCCAATCGGCCCCGGGATGCGGCGGCGTCTCGATCAGCTCCGCCCGGGTGGCCGAGGGCAGCAGCGAAATCCTAATCGCGACGCCGGCCGCTGCGGCCTGGAGGACGGTTCTGCGGGATAGACCTGTCTTCACGCCGACACCCCGCTCGCTGACGAGCCGACTCTGCTCTCCCGCCGATAATATGGGCACAGGGCGGGCGCGTATATCGATATTCGAATTGGTCTGGTTTCAGGGATTGGGGGTGGTCTTCGGCTCGGGGAATAGCCGCGCGGCCCTTTCGGGGCCGCCAACGCTGGCTGCTGCTTCGCGCCAGGAGCGGACTCTGGCTAGTTGCCCGAAAGCTGACCTACGAAGCGCCGCGCGTGAGCCGCGAGCCAACGTCGAACCTGGCGGCGTGACCTAATCCGCCGCGCAGCGTAGCGCCCTCCAATGGGCAGCGCTCGATCTGCGCCCGCTGCGGCCGACACGTTCCTAGCGCCGCCGGATGGGTCGGTACCATCCGGAATCCCCGACTTTCGACCGCCGTCGTGCCGCGAAGCGCAGACGGGCTGCGGACGCCTGCTGAAACACCTCGGGTGCAACCAGCGGCGCCAGGACCACCCGCCCAGCGGGGGCGCCTGATCTGCGCTCGTCTAGGAG
>NZ_JBFTZN010000139.1:0-14424 GCF_056406775.1 Allobosea sp. P1_A7 | reverse complement strand
GTCGACGATCATCGTCGTCGTGTAGGGCAATGCCAGCGCAGCCGCGCGAAGACGTTCGCGTTCGGGTCCAGCCAGGATGATCTCGATGCCGTGCCGCGCCAGATCATAAGCATTGAGTACGGAGCCATGGGCGACCGGCGCGCGCTCGGCAGCGGCCAATGCTGCTGCGAGAAACCGTTCGGCCTGGGCCCTATCGGTCGGGGCTCCGCTCTTGGCCGCCAGACGAAGCAGGTTCCCTGCATGCACGCCATTAGCGTTCGGGACTGCGTCGTCGTGAGTCGGCCTCGGTACGACCGGAAGAACGGCGCTATCGCGTTGAGTCATACCAAGTAGACTCGTATCGACGTGGCGGTAGTACCGCCAGAGATGGGCGGACCAGCGCAGGGCGTGGTCAAGGAAATGCCGTTCCGATGTGGCGTCGTGGAGTGCCAAGGCCGCTTCGATCATCGCCGCGTGATCGAGGGCAAAGCCCGGGGTGATCAACCGGCCCGCGCGGTAGGAGTGAGCGAGGCCGTCGCCATGCTTCATTGATTCGGCGACGAAATGGTAGGCTCGCCGAGCAAGGGCCAGCCAGGCGGGCTCCGCGAGTAGACCGGAGGCTCGCACGAGCGCCGCGATCATCAGCCCCTTCCAGTCGGCCAGGATTTTGTCGTCGCGGGCCGGAGGAACCCGGCGAGCGCGCAACGCCAGGAGATCCCGCCGGATGTTGGCCAATTGCTGCTCGAATGCCGGATCCGGATCGGGCGTGTCGAGCCGGTTGAGGATTGTGACGCCTTCCCAGTTGCCATGGGCGGTGACGTCATAGTGCCGGGCGAAGAGTTCTGCGTCGGCTGGCGTGAGATGGCTGGCCAGCTCCGATGCAGTCCAGACATAGAATTTGCCTTCGACCCCCTCGGAATCGGCATCGAGGCTGGAGGCGAAAGCGCCCTCCTGTAGCAGCATGTCCCGCTCAAGCCAGGTGACGATGCCCTGGGCCGCGCTGTGCGCCAGTGGATTGCCGCTGCGCTTCGCCTCGAGCGCATAGAGCCCGAGTAGCTGGGCATTGTCATAAAGCATCTTCTCGAAATGCGGCACGAGCCAGCGCTCGTCGACCGAGTATCGGGCGAAGCCGCCGCCGAGGTGATCGTGAATGCCGCCACGCGCCATGCGTTCCAGGGTGCGGGTCGCCGGCAGGAGTGTGGTCGCGTTCCCAGTGCGGCTGCCGTGACGCCAGAGCAGCTCGATCAGGCCAGGATTGGGGAATTTTGGTGCGCCGCGCAGCCCGCCATGCTGCGGATCGAAGGATTGGGCGATCTCGCTGGCGATCTGGTCGAGGTCAGGTTTGTATCGGGCTTCCGGGCTTGCTGCAGCCTCACTCTGCTCGAGTGCAGCCTTGATCGCGGCGGCATTGCGCGCGACCCGCTCGGGCTCTTGTGCGTGGACGGCCGCGATCTGCTGCAGCACCTGGCTGAAGGAGGGCCGTCCATAGCGCGCCGTTGGCGGAAAATAGGTGCCGCCCCAGAATGGCTGACGGTCGGCGGTGAGGAACATGGTCAGCGGCCAGCCCCCCTGTTCGCCCAGGCTGTGCAGCGCGTTCATGTAGACCTGATCGATATCGGGTCGCTCCTCCCGGTCGACCTTGATGTTGACGAAGCGCGCGTTCATCAGCGCCGCGGTTGCCAAGTCCTCAAAGCTCTCATGGGCCATGACATGGCACCAGTGGCAGGCGGCATAGCCGACCGAGAGCAGGACCGGGCGACCGCTTGACTTTGCCTCGGCAAAGGCTTCCTCGCTCCATTCCCACCAATGGACGGGGTTGTCCTTGTGYTGCAGGAGATAGGGGCTGGCGGCGGCCCCGAGACGATTCATCGACGGATCTCCCAGGCGGATCAGCGTCGCAACGGAAAGATGTGCTGCCTATGACGACCGGACAGGATTACCCAACGATTGTGGCGCTATCGTCGGCCAATGGCCGCGCCGGGGTGGCTGTCCTGCGGGTSTCCGGGCCGCAAGTTCGATTCGTCCTCGAAACAATTTCGGGCGTTATCCCCAACCCGCGGCATGCGGTGCTTCGACACCTGCGCCACCCCGTCTCCCACGAGGTGATCGATTCGGCTCTGGTCCTGTTCTTCCCGGGACCAGCGAGCTTCACCGGCGAGGATGTCGCCGAGTTCCATGTCCATGGTTCGCGTGCGGTGATGGCGGCCCTGCTCTCGGCATTGACCGGGCTACCAGGGCTTCGATTGGCGGAGGCCGGCGAATTCACCCGGCGGGCCTTTGAGGCGGGAAAGCTGGATCTTGCAGCGGTCGAGGGCCTGGCTGACCTGATCGATTCGGAKACGGAATGGCAGCGTCGACAGGCGCTCCGGCAGATGGAGGGAGCGCTTGGTCATGCGGCCGGGCTGTGGCGAGATCAGTTGATCGGCGCCATGTCGCTGTTGGAGGCCGAGATCGATTTCTCGGATGAAGGCGATGTTTCCGGAGCGCTTGTGGAGAACGCCATTGTGTCCGTCACGGACGTGCTGACGAGCCTGCGCGATGCCCTTGGATCGTTTCGGATGGGCGAGCGCGTTCGTGAGGGATTTGTCGTCGTGCTGGCGGGACCGCCCAATGCGGGAAAGTCGAGTCTGCTGAACGCCCTCGCCCGCCGCGACGTGGCGATCGTCTCGCCGCAACCTGGTACGACCCGCGACATGATTGAGGTCCGGCTTGATCTCGCCGGTTTCCCGGTGACGTTGATCGATACGGCGGGTTTGCGCGAGAGTGTCGATCCGATCGAGGCAGAGGGTGTCCGCCGGGCGACGGCTCTGGCCGAGAAGGCGGATCTGGTGCTGAGACTTCGTGCAGTCGATTCGTCTCCGAACCGAGCGTCCGTTGAACCGCAGGATCTGATGGTTGCCACCAAGTGCGACTTGCCCGGGCAAGTTGGCGCCGGTGAACTGGCGGTCTCCGTGCAAAGCGGTGTCGGACTCGATACGCTGTTGAGGAGCGTTTCGGAGCGGCTCGGTGCGCTGACCAATCCAGAGCCCGCATTGCTGACCCGCGAGCGACAGCGCGTAGCGGTTACGGACGCGGTGGCGGCTCTGCA
This sequence comes from Allobosea sp. P1_A7, assembly GCF_056406775.1. Lineage (NCBI taxonomy): Bacteria > Pseudomonadati > Pseudomonadota > Alphaproteobacteria > Hyphomicrobiales > Alloboseaceae > Allobosea > Allobosea sp. P1_A7. Next base: position 11,357 of record NZ_JBFTZN010000139.1, on the reverse strand, counting down.
GCGGGCAGCGGGTTCCGGGCACGGACAGGTCGAGCTGCTGGCTGAAGACATCAGGATCGCCGTGCGCGCGCTCGAACGGCTCGTGGGGCGGATCGACGTCGAGGATGTGCTGGACCGGCTGTTTGCAGGCTTCTGCATCGGAAAGTAGAGAACCCGCTGCGCGGCGTTTCACGTGAAACCTTCAGCTGAGAGATCACAAGAATCTTGACCCTCGGCACGGGGTTGGCTAGCGACATGCGCATGTCCCATTCCATTGCCACAGATCGCTATGACGTCATCGTCGTAGGTGGCGGCCATGCCGGCGCCGAGGCGGCGGCCGCTGCTGCGCGTCTTGGCGCGCGCACGGCGCTGTTGACCCATCAGCGCGAGACGATTGGTGTGATGTCCTGCAATCCTGCGATCGGCGGATTGGGCAAGGGCCATCTGGTGCGTGAGATCGATGCGCTCGACGGTATCATGGCCCGCGCAGCTGACCGTGCTGGCATCCAGTTCCGGATGCTGAACCGCCGCAAGGGCCCGGCCGTTCGCGGCCCGCGCGCGCAGGCAGACCGGAAACTCTATCGGAGTGCGGTTCAGGATTTGCTCGCCGAGCTTGAGCATCTCGAGATCGTGGTCGGTGAGGCCTTTGACCTCGATATAGTGAATGGCGCGGTTCAAGGCGTCATTCTGTCCGACGGGCGTCGATTCGCTTGCGGAACGGTTGTCCTGACGACTGGTACCTTTCTGCGTGGATTGATCCATATCGGCGAGAAGACAATTCCGGCAGGACGCGTTGGGGAAGCCCCGTCGCTTGGTCTATCGGCCACGCTGGAGCGTCACGCGCTTCCGCTTGGTCGCCTCAAGACGGGTACGCCACCACGGCTGGATGGGCGCACGATCGCCTGGTCCACGCTGGAGATGCAAGCCGGCGACGAGCCGCCGGAGCCGTTCTCCGCGCTGACCGATGCGATCACGACGCCTCAGATTTCCTGCGGCATTACCCGCACCACGCTGGCTTCGCACGAACTGATCCGCGCCAACCTCCATCGGGCGCCGATGTTTTCGGGCCAGATCGAGGGCCGAGGACCACGCTACTGCCCATCGATCGAGGATAAGGTCGGCCGGTTCGGGGATCGCGACGGCCACCAGATCTTTCTGGAGCCGGAGGGGCTCGATGATCCCACCGTCTATCCCAACGGTATCTCGACCTCCTTGCCGGAAGATGTGCAGCTCGGCTTGCTGAAGACGATTCCTGGGCTTGAAGATGCAGCCATGCTGCGTCCTGGCTATGCGATCGAGTATGATTTCGTCGATCCGCGCGCCTTGAAGAACTCGCTCGAAACGCGCGCGATCGCCGGTCTGTTTCTCGCGGGCCAGATCAACGGAACGACCGGTTATGAGGAGGCGGCTGCCCAGGGGCTCTTTGCGGGCCTCAATTCGGCGCGGCGTGCCGGTGGTGCAGAGCCGATCGCGATGGATCGGACGACCTCCTATATCGGCGTACTGGTTGATGACCTCGTGACGCGTGGGGTGACAGAGCCATATCGGATGTTCACGTCGCGTGCAGAGTTCCGGCTGTCATTGCGTGTCGATAACGCCGACGAGCGGCTGACCCCGTTGGGTATCGAGCTCGGCTTGGTCGGAGGCGAGCGTGAACGCCGGTTTCAGGCCAAGGCCGCGCAAATCGACGGTTTGCGGGTGCAATTGAAGAACCTCCGGCTGACACCGCAACAGGCCGACCAGGTCGGCCTGCAATTGAACCGCGATGGCGTGCGTCGGAGCGCTTATCAACTCCTCTCTTATCCAGACATCAGCTTCGAGCAGCTGGCAGCGATTTGGCCGGAGCTCAACGCCCACCCCGCCTCCGTTGCGTCGCGCGTTACTGCGGATGCGACTTATGCTGTCTATCTCGACCGACAGGCTGCCGAGATCGGGGCCTATCAGCGTGACCAAGCTCTGGAGGTCCCGGCCGATCTCGACCTTGATGGTATTTCCGGGCTCTCGAATGAATTGAGAGCGAAGCTGTCRCAGCAGCGCCCGGCCAATCTCGCGCAAGCATCACGGATCGAAGGCATGACTCCTGCTGCACTGACCTTACTGGCGGCCCATGCGCGGCGGGATCGCAAGCGCGCGACGCAAACGGCGGCCTGAGTCGTGGCTGTTGACAATGATGACCGCGCCCGCGCTCTGCGCTTGACTCCTGTTTCACGTGAAACACAGGAGCGGCTCGCGCTGCTGGTCGCAGAGCTGGTCAAGTGGCAAAATGCGAAGAACCTGGTCTCTTCGACGACGCTTTCGGATGTCTGGACGCGGCACGTCGCTGATTCGCTCCAGCTCTTCGCATTGGCGCCTGACGCCAGAACCTGGCTCGATCTCGGCTCAGGCGGTGGATTTCCCGGACTTGTGATCGGGATCTGTCTTGCCGAACAGGGGCAAGGCCGAATCCATCTGGTCGAGAGCAATGCGCGCAAATGCGCCTTTTTGCGCCACGCGGCCCGGGTGACCGGTGCGCCTGTGACGGTTCATGCCTCGCGGATCGAGGATATCATTGGGGAGTTCACAGAAAAAGTCGACGTCGTGACGGCCCGGGCGCTCGCACCGCTCCCGATTCTGCTAGGATGGTGCAAGGAGTTGTTGAGAACCGGGACACTTGGGCTCTTTCCCAAGGGACAATATCTAGATGCTGAATTGACCGAAGCGTCTAAATATTGGAAGATTCAGGCCTCGACAGTTGTCTCCGTGACAGATCCGGCAGCTCGCATTCTGTTGATTCGCGAGGCCGAGCAGCGGGCTGATACATGACCGATCCGACTCCCATTACCCTTCCCCCCCGCCGGCCACGTGTGCTGGTGCTCGCCAATCAGAAGGGCGGCGTCGGCAAGACGACGACGGCCATCAATCTCGGCACGGCGCTCGCCGCGATCGGTGAGAAGGTGATGATCGTCGATCTCGATCCGCAGGGGAATGCCTCGACCGGGCTCGGCGTTGACCGGAAGAGCCGGCAATCCTCGACCTATGATGTGCTCTGCGGCGATATCGGCCTTGGTCAGGCGCTGCAGGAAACCGCTGTACCTGGTTTGTTCATCGCGCCGTCGACGCTCGATCTGCTTGGTGTCGAGCTCGAGATCGCCAGTGCCAAGGATCGCACCCAGCGCCTCAAGAAGGCGATCGACGAAATTTCCGACGATCAGCGCTGTGCGGACCTGACCTATATTCTGATCGACTGCCCGCCTTCGCTCAGCCTGATCACCATCAATGCGATGACGGCAGCCGACGCCGTGCTTGTGCCGCTGCAATGCGAGTTCTTCGCGCTGGAGGGCCTCAGCCAGCTGCTCAAGACGGTCGAGCAGGTTCGCAATGGGCTCAATCCGCGCCTGATCATTCAGGGCGTGGTCCTGACCATGTTCGACCCGCGCAACAATCTCTCCGGTCAGGTCATGGCCGACGTTCGCGAGTTTTTGGGCGACAAGGTCTATGAGACCGTGATCCCGCGCAATGTCCGGGTTTCGGAAGCCCCGTCCTACGGCAAGCCCGCCCTGCTCTACGATCTCCGCTGTGCCGGCTCGCAGGCCTATTTGCGGCTGGCATCCGAAGTCATCAGGCGGGAGCGTGCGCTGCGCGCCGCTGCCTGAACTCATTTCGTATTTAGTATCAAGAGGTTGAATTATGGCCGAGGAACAGGGACGTTCACGTCTTGGCCGGGGTCTCGCCGCTCTGATTGGAGATGTCGGCGACGAGATCGGAGCGCTCGAGCGTGCCAGAGGCCAGCGTCGGGTTCCAGTCGAGTTCCTGCGGCCGAGCGCGCGGAATCCGCGGCGCAGTTTCGCGGATGACGAGCTCGAGGATCTGACGGCTTCCGTGCGCGAGCGCGGGATCCTGCAGCCGATCATCGTGCGCCCGCTCAAGGGCATGGCCGACGCCTATGAGATCATCGCCGGCGAACGGCGTTGGCGTGCCGCGCAGCGCGCCGGCCTGCATGAGGTTCCCGTCATCCAGGTCGAGGCTGACGACCGCGAGGCGCTGGAAATCGCCATCGTCGAGAACGTCCAGCGCAGCGACCTGAACGCGATCGAAGAGGCCGCCGGGTACGAGCGCCTGATTGCCGAATTCAGCTATACCCAGAACGATCTGGCCCGCGTCATCGGCAAGAGCCGAAGCCATGTCGCGAATACGCTGCGCCTTTCAAAACTGCCGGAGCCTGTCCGGCGGATGGTGGCTGAGGGCGCCGTTTCGGCGGGCCACGCGCGCGCGCTRCTCTCGGTCGCGGATCCTGAGCTGATGGCGCGCAAGATCGTCGATGAGGGCCTCAGCGTCCGCGACATCGAACGGTTGGTGCAGGAAGAGGCGCGGGGTGAGAGCAGGAGCTCCCCTGGCAAGCCGAAACTCGACAAGGATCCGGACACCCGCGCGTTGGAAAAGGCGCTCGAGGAGGTTCTCGGGCTATCAGTGTCGATCCAGCACCGTCCGAGCGGCGGAGGCGACATGAAGATCGGCTACAAGACGCTCGATCAGCTCGATGCCCTGTGTCGGCGCCTGAAAGCCTGATCAGGCCCCTTGCGCTTACTCGCTAGGAACCGCGCCCGCCGCTCTGTGCCAGCCGGGCGAGGGTCCAAAGGGTGCGTGCAGCGGTTGGACGGGCGAGTTCGCCATCGCGCCTGACCGCAAGAGTTGCGGTTCCCAGAATGCCGACCGCTTCGGTGAGCTTCTGCACGGACCATACGTTCAACGCCGCTTCAGCGGCCGCCATGCGGGGAAAGGGCAGCCGCATGCTGGAGACCGCGTCCCGGGCGCTGCGGCCGCCATCGACGCTCTGACGGGCTTTCAGCAGCGTCAGGGCGTGGCGTAGCAAGCCGCCAAGCATCACCCCGGAATCGAGGCCTTCGCTCGACAGCTTCGCGAGCGCCAGATCGAGCACGGCCAGACGGCCGGCGAAGACCGCATCGACGAGCGCAGCCTGCTCGCGTTGTGCCGTATCGCCGACGACCGCCTCGATATGCGCTTCGGTGACGGCTGGATCTGCGCCAACATAGAGCAGAAGCTTTTCGATCTCGCGGCGCGATGTCTGGCGATCGCCGCCCAATAGCCCGGACAGCTGTTCGCGCGTGGTGCGGTCGATCGATTTGCCGGCAGCCCGGACMATTTCATCGATGATACTACCAAGATCGCGCGCCGCATCGCCGTAGCAGGGCACGGCGAGGGCCGTTCGTGCCTTCTCACAGGCCTGGCGCAGGGGATTGGTGCGTTGGAGATCACCCGCTTCGACGATGACGATCGCGTCCTGCGATGGCGTCGACAGCAGCGGCTCGACCGCCGCGAGCAGCAGCTTCGATGTCGGTGACACGCGAATGGCACGCCGGCCGCCGAACAGGCCGATCGTATTGGCTTCGTCTACCAGCTTGAGGGGATCGGCAGCGACATCATCGCCATCCATGCGAATGAGCTGGAAGGCATCGTTGATATCGTCGACGCTGGCGCGTGCGAGCGCTGTCGCCCGCTCGGAGACAAGGCCGGAATCGGGTCCATAGATCAGGATGAGGCGCCAGGCCGGGTCCAGCTTGGTCAGGGCCCGGTCGGCCTCATGCGCCTTGATGGCGACCATTGCCTGTCGTCCGGCTCAGCCGCCGACGAGATCGGCGGCGATCTGCCCTTGGATCAGGGTTGCCAGCGACTTGCCGGCTCGAATCTGGGCATCTCGTGCTGCGCGGACCGTGGAAAAACGCTGCTGGGAGCGTTCATAGGGCGCGCGCGTTATGGTCGTGCCGGAGGATACGACCTCTCCTGTACCTTCCCGGACGAGCGACCAGGTGGCTGTCGCGACGAGAACGGCGGAGTCGGCGCGGCCACTGACGTAGTCGACGGTGACGACTTCGATCGATTCCCGGATCGAGGCCTGGAGCTTCAGGCGCTTCGGACCAGTGGCCTCTCCGGCTCCGCCGCCGTCGAGTTCGAAGACGAGTTCGTTCCGCAGGTAATGCCCGACCAGGCCCTTGATCTCGGGGACCTCGATATTCCTGAGCGCCGCCTTGACGCTGCCGCCGACGGTGCTGGTGGTATTCTCGGCATAGAGCGGGCGCAGGCACCCACCAGCAAGCGCGGCGGCGCCGAGTGCGGCGGCCAGCATGAGGCGGCGGGTAGGCACACCGCGACCAGGTCGGCAGCGGTGCGAATCAGACGACGACATTCACAATTCTCCCCGGCACCACGATGATCTTCCGGATCGGGCGATCGTCCAGGGCTTTGATGACGGCCTGGGATGACCGAACGATGGCTTCGACGGAGACCGTATCCGCATCGGCCGGCACGGTCACCTCTGCGCGCTTCTTGCCGTTGATCTGGACCGGCAGCGTGACGCTGTCGTCACGGAGCAGTTCGGCGTCAGCCACCGGCCAGGAGGCTTCGCCAACGAGGCCGGGTTGGCCGAGCGCGTGCCAGCACTCCTCGGCAAGATGCGGCATCATCGGCGCGACAAGCTGCGTGACGATGGCGGCCGCCTCGTGCAGCGCAAACGCCATATCGCTGGCAAGCGCGGGATCCTCGGCAGCTCCGTCGAGCGCCTTCGCGATGGCGTTTGTCAGCGTGTAGATATGAGCGACGCACCGGTTGAAGCCGAGGCGCTCGATATCGGCGCCGACGGCGTGCAGGGCACGATGGCTGGCCTTGCGCAAGGTGAGGGCCGCCTYACCGAATTCCGCGGCAGCACCCGCTGAATTGCCGGTCCGCTCGGCGATCTCGCCGATCAGCCGCCATAGGCGCTGCACGAAGCGGGCTGCGCCCTGAACGCCTTCGTCCGTCCAGATCACATCGCGATCCGGTGGCGAGTCCGAAAGCATGAACCAGCGGGCGGTGTCGGCGCCGTAGGAGGCGATGATGTCGTCGGGGTCGACCACATTCTTCTTCGACTTCGACATCTTCTCGATGGAGCCGATCTCGATTGGCGCCCCGGTCTCGACATGGAAGCCACGACGCTCGCTGCCATTGGCCTCGATACGGACATCGCCGGGCTCGACCCAGGTTCCATCCTCGGCTCGGTAGGTCTCATGGACCACCATGCCCTGGGTGAAGAGGCCAGCAAAAGGCTCGTCCAACCCGGCATGGCCGGTTGCCTTCATCGCGCGGGTGAAGAAGCGCGAATAGAGCAGGTGCAGGATCGCATGCTCGACGCCGCCGATATACTGGTCAACGGGAAGGAAGCGGTCGACGACCTTGCGATCGGTCGGGCTCTCGGTGCGCCAGGGATCGGTGAAACGGGCAAAATACCACGAGGAATCGACGAAGGTATCCATCGTGTCGGTTTCACGACGGGCCGGCTTGCCGCAATTGGGGCAGGCGACATGCTTCCAGCTCGGATGATGGTCGAGCGGGTTGCCGGGCTTCTCGAAGGAGACGTCATCCGGCAGCTTGACCGGCAGGTCGGCATCCGGGACCGGCACGGTACCGCAATCGGCACAGTGGATGATCGGGATCGGGCAGCCCCAGTAGCGCTGGCGCGAGATGCCCCAATCGCGCAGACGGAAATTCACCTTGCGCGTGCCAACGGGCTGATTGCCGCGTGTCTCGCTCTCCAGCCGGCGGGCCACCTCTTCTTTCGCTTCCGGAATGGTCATGCCATCCAGGAAACGCGAATTGATCATGCGGCCATCCTCGACATAGGCCGTGTCCGTGATGACGAAGCTTTCGGGGTCGACACCCTCGGGGCAGACGACCGGGGTGTTGCCGAGCCCGTATTTGTTGACGAAGTCGAGGTCGCGCTGGTCATGGGCCGGGCAGCCGAAAATGGCACCGGTGCCGTATTCCATGAGGATGAAGTTCGCGACATAGACCGGCAAAGTCCATGATGGATCAAAGGGATGGACCGCGCGCAGGCCGGTATCGAAGCCGAGCTTCTCGGCCTTGTCGATCGCTTCCTGCGCCGTGCCGGTGCGCTTGCACTCCTCGATGAAGGCCTGCAGTTCCGGGTTCCTGGCTGCGGCGGCCTTGGCCAGCGGGTGATCGGGCGCGATCGCCATGAACTTCGCGCCGAACAGCGTGTCCGGGCGTGTCGTATAGATCTCCAAGTCGGATTGGCCGAAGGCATTCGATTCGAGTGCGAAACGAATCAGCAGCCCTTCCGAGCGGCCGATCCAGTTCTTCTGCATCAGCCGCACCTTCTCCGGCCAGCGCGTCAGCCCTTCCAGGGCGTCATGCAGCTCCTGACCGTAATCGGTGATCTTGAAGAACCACTGGGTCAGCTCGCGAATCTCGACGAGAGCGCCGGAGCGCCAGCCACGGCCGTCGATGACCTGCTCATTGGCGAGCACGGTCTCGTCGACTGGATCCCAGTTGACCTTGGCGGTCTTGCGATCGACCAGCCCGGACTTGAGGAAGTCCAGGAACATCTTCTGCTGGTGGCGATAATAGCTCGGGTCGCAGGTAGCGAGTTCGCGGCTCCAATCCAGCGACAGCCCCATCGACTGGAGCTGCGTGCGCATCGTCGCGATGTTGGCGTAGGTCCATTCGCGCGGATGGATCTTGTTGGCCTTGGCAGCGTTCTCGGCCGGCAGGCCGAACGCATCCCAGCCCATCGGGTGGAGAACGGAAAAGCCCTTGGCCCGCTTGTAGCGCGCAACGACGTCGCCCATCGCATAGTTGCGAACATGGCCCATATGGATGCGCCCCGACGGATAGGGGAACATCTCGAGCACGTAGTAGCTCGGGCGCGTATCGTCATTGCGTGTCTCGAAGAGCTTGCGCTCATTCCAGACCTGACGCCATTTCGGCTCGGATTCCTTGGGATTGTAACGTTCGACGGCCATGATGCGCGGGCAATTCTTGGATAAGCGGAGCCTGCCGGCCGCTCCCTAGGAAATCGCTGGGCGCTTTCAGAGGAAACAGAAGGCCGTTTCCGCAGTTAGAGCGGGATTCGGGCGGAAAACCGGTTCCGGCTTTTCCACATCATGTTCTAGGACACCATTGCACGCACGCGGTCAACGTCGCGCGCGAGATGGAAGGGTTTCACGATGAACGATACGGTTACGCGGCTGGCCGCCACGCAAGCGGCGATTGCACGCGCCGCGCGTGATTTCGAGCGCCGCCCAGCAGATGTGACGCTGATCGCCGTTTCGAAGACCATGCCGGAGGAGGCGATCCTTCCTGCCCTGGAAGCAGGACAGCGCGTCTTCGGCGAGAACTACGTCCAGGAGGCCAAGGCGAAATGGCCGGGCCTGCGCGAGCGCTTTCCCGATGTCGAACTGCACATGATCGGCCCGCTGCAGTCGAACAAGGCACGGGACGCGGTCGCCCTGTTCGATGCGATCCATACGCTCGACCGGGAGGGCCTGGCGAAGGAACTTGCCCGCGAGATCGCGAGGGCCGGCCGGGCACCGAAACTCTTCGTGCAGGTGAATACCGGCGAGGAACCGCAGAAGGGAGGCATCAATCCGGGCGAGGCCGACGCGTTCATCGCGCTCTGCCGCACGCATCACGGTTTAGTGATCGAGGGGTTGATGTGCATTCCGCCAGCCGAGGAGCCGCCCTCGCCGCATTTCGCGCTGCTGGCCAAGATCGCCCTGCGCAACGGGATTGGCGGACTCTCGATGGGAATGAGCGCCGACTACGAGGCCGCGATCCAGCTCGGTGCTACCCATGTTCGTGTCGGTAGCGCGATCTTTGGGGCCAGGGCGTAGGGAGCTCCCTGTTTGCACGCCGGCAGCGGGTCGACCCGGCGGTAGTGCCGAGTCGACCCCAAGGCCTACTGATCGCGCTGAATGCGGATCCTACCGGATTTCCATGACGCAGCGCCGGGCGAGGCGCGGCAGCAGCTTCTCAAAAACATGCCGCTCGACAGCGACGCAACCCGCCGTCGGAGTGAAGCCAGGCCGGGCCAGGTGCCAGAAAATCGCACTTCCGCGGCCGCGAATCACCGGGGCGTCGTTCCAGCCCATTTCGACGATGACGTCGTAGAGATGGTCCTCGCGTGTAAGACGCTCCTCGGCTTCGCCGGGCGGGCGGTCGATCAGTCGATTGTAGCGCCGGTCGCTCCTATCGTCGCACCAGGCATCGCGAGGTGCGATCCTGCGCAACGGCAAGCTGGTCTGGGGGCGGGGCAAGCGGTCGGCGCGATAGAAGATGCGCCGCAGCGGCAATGTGGCGCGGGGAGTGCCGCCATCGCCTTCCCGCTTGGCGACAATGATGCCGGAGCGGCCAAGTGCACAGGGAAAACAGGCGCCGCCGGCGATCAGAAATCCCTTGCGGCGATCATGCACGGAGCGGACGACCCGCAACCGGGTAAGGCCTCGCCGCACCTCACCTGGACCGGCACCGTCGGCCTGATCACATTTTCTCACGGATATTCCACCCCACCTGACTTGCAGTCGCGATTCAGCGGGCTCATGGTGCCGGAATCGCAAACCGTTCAAATGATTGCCATGCCCGCCGTCCATCATATTCTTCTGGTCGACGACGACCAGACGTTGCGTGACGCGCTCGCGGAGCAGCTCGCGCTTTATGACGAGTTCCGGATCTCGACGGCTGCGACGGCATCCGCCGGCGTGAAGGCCGTTCAGGCGGAACGGGTCGATCTCGCCGTCATGGATGTCGGGCTTCCCGACATGGATGGTCGCGAGGCGGTGAAGGTGATGCGCCGCAACGGCTTCAAGAGCCCGGTGATCATGCTGACCGGGCAGGGCTCGGACGCCGATACCGTGCTCGGACTGGAAGCCGGCGCCAATGATTATGTGGTGAAGCCGTTCAAGTTCGCGGTGCTGCTGGCGCGTATCCGCGCCCATTTGCGGCAGTACGAAGCGAGCGAGGATGCCGTCTTCCAGGTCGGCCCCTATACCTTTCACCCAGGATCGAAGCTGCTTGTCAGCGAGAAGGGGTCGAAGACCAAGCTCACGGAGAAAGAGACCGCGATCCTGCGCTTTCTCTATCGTGCCGGCCGCAAGCCGATTGCCCGCGAGATCCTGCTTCAGGAGGTCTGGGGCTATAATTCACAGGTCACCACCCACACGCTGGAGACCCATATCTATCGTCTGCGCCAGAAGATCGAGCCCGATCCGGCCAATGCGCGACTATTGGTGACGGATGCGGGCGGCTATCGCCTGAATCCTTGAGATTTCATGGCGCTTAACGACGACATCGCATTCCTGGCCAAACAGCCGCTGCTGGGTCTCATGGACCATGACGCCTTGCGGCTCGTGGCCTTTGCCGCCGAGAACCGCATCCTGCGCGCCGGTGATGTGCTCTTCCGCCGCAACGACGGTTCGGATGGGGCCTATCTCGTCGTCTCGGGTGCGATTGCGCTCATGAGCCGGGATGACGGCCAACCCGCCGACGAGGTGGTGGGTCCAGGCGGGTTGATCGGGGAGCTGGCGCTGTTCGCCTCGATCAAACGGCCGGTG
>NZ_JBFTZN010000138.1:0-24827 GCF_056406775.1 Allobosea sp. P1_A7 | reverse complement strand
CGAGATAGACCATGCCGAGCACCATGGGCGGCACGGCCAGCGCGGTGACCGACCAGGTCGACCAGCCGGCCGTCAGGGGAGCAAGCAGGCTCAGCAGGGCGTTGATGAGGAGATAGGCGCCGACCATGAGCGTGCCCAGGAAGCGAAGTCTGGCGAGGATGCCGGGGAGTGATGACGATTGAGACATGGTCTTCTCCAAAACGAAACGTACCGTTTCGATATATTGATATGCACGGCCCGTTTCGTTATGCAAGAGGCGGATGACATAAAGGAGTTGCGTCGTCACTCATGAGCGGGATCGATCAGCCCACGCCACGGCGCGCCTCGATTGGGGCCAAGCGCAGTCCGGCCTCTGAGGCTGCGATTCTCGCCGCGGCCCGCGCCGTGCTGGCCGAAGGGGGCTATGCGGGTTTCTCGATCGACGCCGTCTCCCGGCGCGCCGGTGCCGGCAAGCCGACGATCTATCGGTGGTGGAAGACGCGCGCCGATCTGCTCATGGACGTCTATGACGCCGAGAAGGCGTCTATGCTGACGCAGCCKATGACGGGGGACCTGACGGGGGACCTGGTCGCCTATACCGAGGGGCTGTGGGACTTCTGGTCGGCGACACCATCAGGCCGGACCTTTCGCGCCCTCATCGCCGAAGCCCAATCGAACAGCGCCGCTCTCGACGCCCTGCGCCTGAAATTCCTGCCGAAGCGGACACTGCACCTGAGCAAGCTCTTCACCGCGGCGGCCGGGCGAGGCGAGATTGCCGAAAGCGAGATCGAGACGCGGCTCGCGCTCTATATCGGCTTCAACTGGTACTATGTCCTGACCGACCGCCTCGACGAGGGGCGCGCGGCCATTCCTGCGGCCATGAGTCTGATCGCAGCGCCAGCGTCCCGCTGACGGGACGCTGGCAGGGGTTTATTGGAGACGTTATTCGCCCGGGACGAGCGTTGCCCTGCCTGCCTTGCTGGCCTGCATGTCCCACAGCGTCAGCAGCCAGATCGCGAAGCCACCGAGCGCGAGCGCGCTGCCGACCCAGCCCGTCGAGGYCCAGCCATAGCCGGAGGCAATCGCCATGCCGGCGAGCAGGGGGCCGAGCGCATTGGCGAGGTTGAAGGCGCTGTGGTTCAACGCGGCAGCGAGGGTTTGCGCGTCCTCCGCGACATCCATCAGCCGGGTTTGCAGAGGCGTGCCAAGCCCGCCGCCGCAGCCGATCATGAAGACCACGATCGAGACGGTCCAGATATTGCCGGCGGCGAGCGGAAACAGGGCGAGCGAGGCCGCGCTCCAGAGCATGATGCCACCGACCGACGGCATCAGAGCCCGGTCCGCCGCCCAGGCACTGACGAGCGTGCCAACGGTCATGCCGAGCCCGAAGATGGCGAGCACGACCGGCACCATGCCCGGCGCGACATGCGTGACCTCCATCAGGGTCGAGGCGACATAGGTGTAGACCGCGAACATGCCGCCGAAGCCGATCGCGCCGATCGCCAGCGTCAGCCAGACCTGCCGGTGCCGAAGCGCGCCGAGTTCGCGCAGCGGGCTCGCCCCAGGCTGCGGCCTGTCCTTCGGCGCGAAAGCCGCGACCAGAATGACGGTGAGGAGGGCCAAGGCCGCAACGACGCCAAAGCCCCAGCGCCAGCCGAGCGCGAGGCCCAGCCAGTTGGCGAGGGGCACGCCGAGAATGGTGGAGATCGTCAGCCCCAGCATGACGCGAGCGACCGCCTGCGAACGCCGGTTCTTCGGCACCAGCGAGGCGGCGACCAGGGCTGCGACGCCGAAATAGGCGCCGTGCGGCAGGCCGCTGAGAAAGCGGAAGACGAGCATCCAGCCATAGGTGGGAGCAAGCGCGCTCAAGCCGTTGGTGATGGCGAAGGCCGCCATCAGCCCGATCAGCAGCGTCCGCCGCGAGAGTTTTGCCGCGAGCACTGCGATGACGGGGGCGCCGGCAACGACGCCGAGCGCATAGGCGCTGATCACGTGCCCGGCGGTCGGCCCGTCGACGCCCAGACCGACCGAGAAATAGGGCAGCAGGCTCATGACCGCGAATTCGGCCGTCCCGATGGCGAAGCCACCCATCGCCAATGCGAACAGAACGAGGCTGGTGCGTTGAGCCGGCGCGGCAAGCGATCCTGCTGGGCGCGCGACAGCCGCTCCCGTGCTGGAGGAGGTCATGGAATTCGTCCGGGTGATGAAGGCGTGATGCTGCGGCGCGATGTTCACGCTGCGCTGCAATATATTGTCTCCGACATGCGTTCGGCGCAAGAGCTCAAGGGCTCGATCGCGCGTGGGGCAGGGCGCCATGAATTCAGGACATGGCGCCCGCTCCGCTGCTTACTGCTCCGCCAGGGGGTATCCGTCGAAGTCCTTCAGCGCCTTCAGTGCGAAGGTGGTGGCAATCTTGGCCACGCCGAGCTGCGCATCGGCCAGCCAGGTCCCCGTCAGTTCCTCATATTCCRCCAGTGAATCCGCGACGATGCGGGCAAGATAATCCGCCTCGCCGCTGACCACCTGCACCTCGACCACGTCCGGGCAGGCCCTCAAGACCTTCTCGACCCGTTCGCGCCGCCCGACCGAGCGGGCGCGCAGCGAGATCTGCGCGAAGGCGACGATGGCGTGGCCCGCGATCTCCGGCGACAGCCTCGCGCCATAGCCGAGGATCAGCCCCGAGGCTTCGAGCTTGCGCACGCGCTCGAGGCAGGGGCGGGCGGACAAGCCGACCCGCTCCGAGAGCGCCTGATTGGTGATGCGGCCCTCCGCGCGCAGGATCGTGACGATCCTGCGGTCGATCGCGTCGAGCTGGACGGCCTTGCGTTTCACGGCCTGCCCTTGCCGGCAGCGCGCGCCTCGGCGATCAGGCAGAGTTCGGCGAACAGGACCTGCGCCGCGCATTGGGCCGTATTCGAGGTCGCGTCATATTGCGGCGCGACTTCAACCACGTCAGCCGCGACGATATCGCGGCCCTTGAGGCCGCGCAGGATCGCAAGGGCCTCGCGCGGCGTCAAGCCGCCGACCTCGGGCGTGCCGGTGCCGGGCGCGAAGGCCGGGTCGAGCGAATCGACATCGAAGGAGACATAGGTCGGCCCGTCGCCGATCACGGCAAGCGCCTTTGCGATCACCGCATCGAGCCCCATGCGGTCGACCTCATCGGCATGGATCACGGTCATGCCGGACTCGTAGGAGAACTCCCAGAGATACTCGGCGCCGCCGCGGATGCCGATCTGGATGACACGTTCGGGATCGAGCACACCATCGAGCACGGCCTGCCGGAATGGCCCGCCATGATGGAATTTCGAGCCTTCATAGGGCCCGGACGTGTCGCAATGCGCGTCGATATGAACCATGCCGACCGGGCGCTTCTCGCCGACAGCCTTGAGGATCGGATAGGTGATCGAATGGTCGCCACCGACCGCAAGCGTCGAGACGCCGGCCTTCACGATCGTCTTGAAAGTCGCTTCGATATCCTCGTGGCAACTCTCGAGCGAATAGCGCGAGCGGAAGGGCACGTCGCCGATATCGGCAACCTTGAGCTGGCCGAAGGGTGCCATGCCGGTGACGTGATCCATCGGCCCCATGCGCTCGACGGCGCGGACCGCACCCGGCCCCAGCCGCGTGCCGGCACGGTTCGTGACGCCGAGATCCATCGGCAGGCCAATGATCGCGACGTCGAGCCCGCCGAGATCGGGCTTGCTCAGTGCATCGGGCTGGTAGGGCGCGCTGATGAAGGTCGCAACGTCGGAGAAGGGCCATTTCCGACGGTCGCCCTTGAACTGGTCGGCAGCGACCTTGGCGAAGCGCGGGTCGTGGATGTCGCCCCCGCTCGCGCCGGCATAGCGGGCTCTCAGCCTGGCGAGTTTGTCCTGATCCATGTCGCGTCTCTCATCAATTTGWCTGCATTGCGCGATCGGAGGTTGACCGGGCCCCGCGAAAGTACCATGCGCTTCGTGTGCAGCCGTGCCATGCCTTGAGCGCAATTGTCGAGGCGTCTGGGTTGGTTGACGGTGATGCGATGTTTGGGGAGAGCTGCGCAAATCTTGTGCAGGCGCGGATCGGCGGCAGGAATGAAAGTTTGGATCAACCAAACATGCCCGCAAGATCGACTGCATTCCTAGCCAGAATGATCCTTGAAACTTCGCCGTAACGGGACCGAACCCGCCTGCGCATCGCAAAGTCGAAATCCGAGGAGATGTCCATCATGAAGCGTCGTCAATTTATTCAGGCCGCCACTGCTGGCGCTGCGGCCTCCGCTGTCGCCATGCCGGCCGTTGCGCAGTCGAAACCGGAAGTGAAATGGCGCCTGGCGTCGAGCTTCCCGAAGTCTCTCGACACGATCTATGCCGGCGCCGAGATCATGGCCAAGATGGTCTCCGAACTGACCGACGGCAATTTCCAGATCCAGGTCTTCGCGGCGGGCGAAATCGTTCCCGGCCTGCAGGCGGCGGATGCCGTCACCAACGGCACGATCGAGATGGCGCACACCGTCTCTTATTACTATGTCGGCAAGGATCCGACCTTCGCGATTCCCGCATCGGTGCCGTTTGGTCTCAACGCCCGCATGCAGAATGCCTGGCTCTATCAGAACGGCGGCAATGAGCTGTTCAACGAGTTCTTCAAGAAGTTCAACATCTACGGCCTGCCCTGCGGCAATACCGGCGCGCAGATGGGCGGCTGGTTCCGCAAGGAATTCAAGACCGTTGCCGATCTTCAGGGCCTGAAAATGCGCATCGGCGGTATCGCCGGCCAGGTTCTGGCCAAGCTCGGCGTCGTGCCGCAGCAGCTCGCCGGTGGCGACATCTATCCGGCGCTGGAAAAGGGCACGATCGACGGCGCCGAGTGGGTCGGCCCCTATGACGACGAGAAGCTCGGCTTCTCCAAGGTCGCGCCGTACTACTACTATCCGGGCTTCTGGGAAGGCGGGCCGACGGTCCATGCCTTCGTCAACCTGGAGAAGTGGAACGCCCTTCCCAAGGCCTACCAGGCAGCCCTGACCGCCGCCTGCACCTATGCCAACACGCAGATGGGCGCGCGTTATGATGTCGTGAACCCGCCGGCGCTGAAGCGCCTGGTCGGTGCCGGCACGCAGCTGCGCCCGTTCTCGCAGGAGATCCTCGAAGCCAGCCTCAAGGCCACGAACGAACTCTACGCCGAGATCTCGGCCAAGAACCCGGACTTCAAGAAGGCCATCGATACGATGACCGCTTTCCGCTCGGACCAGTATCTCTGGTGGCAGGTCGCGGAACTGACCTTCGACGTCTTCCAGGTGCGTTCGCGCGCGCGCTGAGATCGGCAGCATCGACCGAGATCTTCTCGGTCGAGATCAACGCGAAAGCCCGGCGCAAGTTATTCCACCCAACCTTTGATACATAGTTGGTGGGCTCAGGGCCAAAAATCTAACAAAGCCCCTCTCAGAGGGGCTTTTTCTTGCAGAGCTTGGCTAGAAGCTTAATCATAAATGTGCATACTATGATTCGAGGAAAAGTAGGAGGAGCACGAGTTGTGTTTGGCTGACGCGAGCAGTTGCCCCGGCTGAGCTGGTCAGGGTTGCTCGGCCGGGGCGGCTGCGCCTTCAGATGGGAATTGGATCGTGGCAGGTTGAAGTGTGATGCTTGAAAGACCCACCATCGTGATGGCTGTCGCTGCGGCGGGTCGCTTCGCCGACTTGCTAGAAAGGACGCTCCAATGTTTGTGACCGTGAAGGCGCGCGTCTTCACCGACGAGTCCGGTGCCTACACCGAGATTCCGGGCCTCATGACGCCTGCTGGAGTGCTCGAGCCGTTGCTGGACTATTTTCTGGCTCGCAGCCACGACCGCAGTCTTGCCTGGATGGCTAAGGTCGCGCGCTCGATGCGCATGTTTCTTGAGTACATTCAGATCAACCCGCTTCAGCGGGACAGCTATCATTTGTTCCAGAACTTCGCGCAGCGCCTATACACAGGCACCTTCGATCGCCAAACCGGCTTGGATCCTAGTGGGCTAGCCTGGCGCGCGCGGTCGGCAGTGGATGCTAGCCATATAATTACCCATCTCACGGACTTCTTTGATTGGCTCAGTGAGATGCGACCCGGCGTGGCGACCGTCAATCCTCGCTATTCGGGTGGGCTCTATGATCGCCTCTGCGACGAAGCTGCCTATCAGTTTCGCCGCGACCGTGCTTTCCTGGGCCACATTTGGCCTGCGAACTCTACACCAAAGAAGGCAGGGCGCCGGGTTCGCGCTGCACGGGTCCCTAAAGTCGCCCAAGGAGAACCACCAGCCTTCCCCGAAGAGTACTTCATGGATTTGCTCACGAGGGGCTTTAGGGCAGGCTCACGGCCGGATTATCGCAACATTTTGATTACTCTGCTGTTGCATGGAGCCGGCTTTCGGGAGTCTGAGCCCTTCCATCTCTACGTGGGAGATGTCTTTCCCGATCCCGCCAATACCAGCCAAGCGATGGTGTTGATCCATCATCCCTTCGAAGGCATGGCGCCAGCCGACTGGTGCGATGAACTTGGTAGGCCGCGCGAGGGCAACCGCGCCGCATATCTGCGTGAAAAGTTCGGCCTCGTGCCGCGGACGCAATTTCTCGACAGTCGGGCTGCGGGTTGGAAAGGGGGCATACACGACGGTCCATACTATAAGCAGGCCTACTGGTTCCTGCCCGAATACGGCGAACTCTTCCTACAGTGGTGGTACAAGTATCTTGAGGCCGTTGCGTGCCTCGACCGGCCCCATCCTTTCGCCTTCGTTAACCTGCGACGCGCACCGCTCGGAGGGATGTATTGCCTGAGCCAATATAACAAAGCTCATGCCGCAGCTTGCGAGCGCATCGGGTTACGGGTCAGCAAGTGGCTCGGCACCACGCCGCATGGGCACCGGCATGCGTACGGGCAGCGCCTGCGCAAGGCCGGACTCGAAAAGGCACTTATCCGTCGTTTCATGCACCACGCCTCACTCGAGAGTCAGGAAATCTACACCCAGCCCACCACGCGAGAGTTGCGGACTGAACTATTAGCCGCAGCCCAGCGCTTGAGTGCAACGACAAGCTCGTCAGCCTCGCCACTGCTGTTGAACGGGGGCCAGAGCGTTCGGAGGAAGGACGAAGTGAAGGCATGATCCAGAGCCGCCCAATAAAGTCGCTTACCTTTAGTCATAAGAAAATAGGTAAAAAGCGGAGCAGTGATCTGGAGCTGGACTGGGTAGGGCGCGAGTATCCCCATCTGAGTGTTTGGCGCTCCTTTGCCGTTGACTGGCTCAAAGGCGAGTCTCGAGGACTTGAGAACCGCCTCCAAGCTCTGGTCAGCTTCTTTAAAATGTACCTAATTGGTCAAAATCTACCGACCGATCCCAGCGTATTATTTGCGAGAAGCGAGCGGTTACCTGATTTCTTCGCGACATCTTGCCCGGATTCGAGGCATGGAATTATGTATAATAATCATATCAGCGATTTCTTGAATTTTGTTCTACTCCGCGAATACAGCGAGATTGATGATTTCGGGCAGCCGTGTATTTTGCCTATTTTTCACAACCCCGTCCCTCGACGCTCTAGAGATCGCTTTCCGCGGCGCGATGAAAGTGTATTTTCTCCGCTGCCCTACGGTTACATCGACGAACTGCGGCAGATGCTCGCCGAGGGGCCTCACTTTCGGAATTGGACATGGGCGCAGACGTCTCTTGGTGCGGAAATCGGAACTCGCGGGCGAACAGCTCCAGACTGGTTCGAGATCACCGCCGACCGAATCGATCGAAATGACCCAGATTGTGTCTGGCGCGTTCGACCGCGGCCCAATCACCGCGATGGGGATGTGCTGGAAATGTGGAGCCCGGTGYGCTGGGTTTGCCTGCTCGTCAAACTCCTCCTGCCACTCCGCACCTATCAGGTACGAATGCTGGATTCGGGTGAGGCTGACACTTGGCGCTATGATTCAACAGACAAGGGGCAATCTGGTGGCTGGCAGCTCAACACTCATCCGCATACTCAGCATCTCATGCACGGGAGCGAGCGCCAGCCTCTGCAACAGGGCGTCTTTCGCCGCAGCCGGCCAATCAGTGACGGTGATGAAGTCTCAACGGTACTATACATTAACACAAACAAGACCGCCGACATCAACCGCTCGGGTGCTGAGAAGGGCTACGTCCTACCTTGGATCGAAGGCGGTCCGGTGCATCTCGATGTCTTTTATTGGCTCGAGAAGCTGCGCAACTGGCAGAGCAAGTACAATCCAATCCCCCATCGTACGTCCTGGACGGATTTAGACGGGCGTCACATAACAGCTAAGAGCGCGATACAACTAGCGGGGTATCCTGATACCTGCTTCCTGTTTCGTTTAGCCGAAGGATCCTCGGGCGAACATCACCTGCCCGTTGGCGAAGGCACCCTCTCTGGACCCTGGTTCGAACTGCTGAAGGCACTGGAGAGCCGCTTTGCTGCTCGGGGCGAAACTCATTCCAGTGGATCGCCCATTCGGCTCGTGCCACCGGCCGAAAAGAACAATCTCGGCAAGACCACTTACTACCCTCTGCACAGTCTACGCGTTTCGCTGGTGACGGCGCTGGCGCTTGAAGGCCAGGTCCCGTTCCCTGTTTTACAGAAGCTCGTTGGGCACAGCAGGCTCCTTATGACTCTCTATTACACCAAAGTGGGAGCGACTTATATCCGCGATGCCTTGGCCGGGGCGGCGGAGCGGCTTGAAGCACGCAAAGACGCGAGCATCCATAACTTCCTGCTCGATACTGAGTATGAAACGATGCTCCAGGAGGCAATTTGCAACAGCTCATCGAGCCTTGCAGCGGTTGTCCCGGAACATCCGGCAAACCGTAATCCTGCGGGTTGGATGGCCATGCACCACGGTCTTTGCCTCGTCGGTGGAAATACCAGCGAATTAGAGGGAAATCGCGCCATTGGCGGCTGTTTCAATGGCGGGGAAATGATGGCCGGCAACGGTGGCCTGAACCCTAGGCACGGCCCTGTGCCGGGCGGAAGCCGCAACTGCGTTCGCTGTCGCTGGTTTGTCACCGAGCCGCATCATCTGCCGGCCCTGGCTGCTCATTTCAATAACCTCGCGTTTCACTTCGACGAGGCACGCAATGCTTGCCTTTCACATGAAACCAAATTGCAGAAACTCAAGCGCGAGAAGGCCGCGGTAGAAGCTGAGGGTCGTCCCTTCGCCGAGCAAGGTGCTGTGCGCCAAGCCGAGCGTATTTGGGAAACCGCCATGAAGCGCTTCAGCGATTTGGCCGAAGACTTAGTCGCTTGCTGGCGGCTTATCGAGCGCTGCAAGGCCGCTCTCGATAAGCCGATGGGCAATGGAACTACCCTGGTGGCAGCGGGGACAGCACTTGAAGTGCAAATCGTCTTTGAGGAAACTGAGTCGGAACTCCTACAGCTGTCGCTGGTGTGCCAAGATGCCGAGATTTATCCTGACTTGGAACCCGGCAAGGCTGTTATCCGACGCGGCCAACTCCTTGATGCTGCTCTCTACCGTGACGAGCTTCYGCCCATTTTCATGYAGCTCTCGGAGGAGGAACAGTTGCGCGCGGGCAACGCCTTTATGCGCCGACTTGCCAAACAAATGGACCCCGGAAACCCTGCCCTCGGGGAGCGCCGTGTGATCGAGATCATGGACGCTGGAGAGCGCCTCAGCCAATATTTGGGGGTTGACCTCACTGGATTGCTGCCGACTGGGACGGGCCTCTCTTCAGCTCCAGGTGCGGGTATCACTTTGGTCGGAATTGGCCGATGATCCCGCAAACCTCGATCCATCCCGATGAGGTGTTGGATTCGCTGCTGGCAAAAGGCGGTCGCTCGCAACGGCTGCGCAATTTGACCGCCATAAATGAAATCTGCCGCCGACAGCACCAAGTCGGCTCGCGGGATTTCTCGATCGCAGCGATCGGTAAGCACTGTGAAGCGGATGGAATCCTGAAGGGCCGGGCCCTGTACAATGCGCAATCTACCGACTACAGGGCCCTCATCGATGCATGGCAAGCTTATGTCGGYCCGCCCGTGCCGAAGCAGGCCAAGGTGCTTGCTAGTAATGACTACTTAATGCGGATTCAGGATCCGGCTATCCGGTCTCTGATGCAAGCGATCATCGTCGAGCGGGACAAGCTCAAGGCGCAGCTCAACACATTGAAGGCCAACACCCACTTGATCGTGGACCGCCGTCCATTGGGCGGAAACGTCGTCTCCACTCCCAGGGCAGACCCCTTGATGCTTCAGCCAGCTGGAGCCCAGTTGACGGAATCAGAAAGACTCGCGCTGCGAAGGTCCACCTCCCGCGACTTCTTGGAAAGCCGGGGTTGGCAAGAAATCGATCTGGGGGAAATCATCAACGAGAAGGGGCGGACGATCTTTGATCCCGGCTATGCTACGGCCATCCGCCGCGCGGCTGAGAGTGGTTATGGTGGGATTTCGCATTCCGCGCTCAATCCCACTCACGTAAGTTTGCTCCACCCCCATACGGACAGCTAACTCCTCTTGCGAAAGCTTCGCCGTCGTGCGGAGCACGCGCACGTTTTTTCCCAGTATCTGACGCACGTCCATGCCCTGACCGAAGCCGAGGGCGTTTTGCGTTGCTAGGTATTATAGTATCTAAATCACCTTTCCGGTAACTTCTCGGTGGCGGCTGCAGTGGACGATCAACGACAGAAGCTCATGGGATTTGCAGGTTTGGAATTCGAATTCTCAATCGACCGAATGGATCCTGGAGTAGCTAGTTTTGAACTGCTTGTTAGCGCGACAGGGACCCGCCCTGATCGCGAACGCTGGCTGCATGGCTTTCAGCGCTGGTGCGACCTCCACGGATTAAGGCCAGAGGTCATCCGCGGCAATTCACGTACCAATAGGACCGCGACGAGGACGGTTGTGGCGTGCAAGCCTTCGATCCAAGCTTTCTTATTCCATTGGATTGGGGGCGACTGGCTTCGCTATTCCCAGCAGAACGCGACAACGTTATCCGCCGTTGAAAACTGGCAGATCGCTGCGCTTCGCCAGCAGATCGTCAAGCTCGAGGAACGCGTTCTTCAGTCTGAAAATTGCGTCGACCTTGACAGTATGATCCCCAATCGGCGGCCGCGGCGGACTTACAGCACTCGCTTGACAGCCTTCGCGAGATCTCGCGGAGGCGACCGATGACCCGGGGTGTCAACTGGTGGTCCGCCAACAGAGGGGAATGTTGATCATGCGCGCGCCACGCAGCCTTGAGGAGTGGCGACGCATACGCCGCCCGAGCCTTGGAGATTTTTTGCGGGTGGCCGATCGTTGGCGACTGTTGGAGGATGATCAGGTTCGCATTCTCCGGTGCGGTTCCGTTGAGCAGTTGAGACGCTGGATCGCGATCAATCAGACCAATGAGGCGTTGGTCATGAGCAGCGATACAGGGGAACGCATTACTGCCGTCGTCGGAGCGGCCGAGGCTGCAGGATATCTTTACACCTCCGAGGACGAACCACTCTGGCTCCGTGGTCCAATCACGGGACAACCGTATCAAGGCCAGACGCCCTTGAGCCTCATGAAGGAGGGTAGCGTCGAGGACATCATGAACGTTCGTCGGTATCTCATGGGCCTCACTCAGGGCGGCCCCGGTCCAAATGACGTCGATCGCGATTTCACTCCCTACACCGACGATAACTTGAAGTGGGAGTGACGGGTCCTGATGTCGGAAATCCGGGCAATCTGTTTCGATGCGTTCGGGACGCTTGTAGAAATCGTCGATAAGCGCCGTCCATTCCGAAAGCTGATGAACGAAAAGGGAACGGATCACCGTGCGGTCGACGTTCTGACCCGCCCCTTGAGCCTTCGAGAGGTTGCCAAAGAACTCGCCATAGTGATCGGCGAGGCGCGTTTGCGGGAACTGGAACTCGATCTTGATGCCGAGCGTGCTTCTATCCAGCTGCGCCCCGGAATGGCGGTGTTTTGGGCAGCGCTCCGACGGGCGGACTTGCGCATCGGAGTCTGCTCGAATCTGGCCCAGCCTTATGCAGAGCCGCTGCTAGCTATCCTCCCAGGCATTCCTGACGCGCTCGTCCTTTCGTTTGAGGTCGGCTTCATCAAGCCACAGCCAGAAATCTTTCGTTGCGTTTGCGAGGAATTCGGCCTTCGTGCCGAGCAGATCTTGTTCATCGGTGACACCCCAGAGGCAGATATCCTGGGGCCGAAGTCCGTCGGCATGCACGCCATCACAATCGACGCGTTCGAAGCCGCTGTGAACGGACGTGAAGAGCCCCGGATATCCGCTGAGGAAGTGCAGCCGCCTGAGATTCATCAGCTACTCGAGCGGGTTTGCGAATGCGTCTGCTCGTGATCTCGGACCTTCATCTGGAATTCGGCCCCTTCGAATTTCCGACGTCCATGCCGGAGTTCGACGTCGCTGTGTTTGCAGGTGACATCCACGAGCCCATCGTTGACGCAATCAACTGGATGGTGCGCCAACGGGAGGAAGGACCGCTCAGAGGCCGCCCAATCGTCTACGTCGCTGGCAACCACGAATTTTACAATAGCGAGATTAAGAGCAACTTGGCTAAGGCGGTTGCGCCAGCCGAAAACGCCGGTATCGATTTTCTGCACCGACGCACTGTCATAATCGATCGCGTCCGCTTTATCGGTTGCACGCTTTGGACCGACTATCGACTGCTTGGGACCCCAAAGCCCTCGATGATCATGGCCGGCCAAGAACTGAATGACCACCGCCTCATCCGATACCGCGAGGACAGCGGCCACTACAGCCGATTCATGCCTTGGCATGCGGCAGCCGAGCACCGGCTCGACCTCGCCTTCATTCGCAGCGAACTAGCAACGCGGCATGATGGGCCGACCGTCGTGGTGACGCATCATGCGCCACACCCGCAATCGGTCCAGCCGAGGCACCAGGGAAGCTCCCTTTCGCCGGCATTCGTTTCGGACCTCAGCGCGCTGATTGAACACTATCAGCCTGAGCTTTGGATCCACGGCCATGATCACGGATCGCATGATTACCGTGTTGGCAAAACGCGCTTATTTGCAAATCAGGCCGGTTATCCAAACCTCCATCGGGATCGCGAGAACAGAGGCTTCGATCCGCGCTGTGTCATTAAGGTCGATGGAGCACTGAAATGAGCGGCTACGACGAAATTCGGTGCGAGATGCCGATGCATGCCTCCGATCTGGGGCCTGACACGGTGTTTCACACGCGAGCGTTCGTTGCGGTCTTCGGGGAGCGCTACACGATCACGGCGGATGGACGGCTGGTTCGCGATCCATGGTCCTCGCCCATCGACCACGGACAGGAAGAGAGTTTCACAGAGAGAGATGTCCGTGATGAGGCCGATCAAGCGAGCAAGGGCGAGGAGGTTGCGTTCGATGGGCATATTGAGTTTTGGACGACTGAGGCCATTCGACGGACGTTCTTCGCATGCTTCGTCGAGAGCCGTTGCGTTCAGATCTTCAAAGAGGCCGAATATCGTGAGTTCACGGAGGCGGTGCGGCGCTTCGCATTAGCGCGTCTGACCGAGCCGGGCACACCCATTGCAGTAAATGCGCGGGTCGCTGCATCTGAGGATGGCCTGCTCATCTCGCTTCCGAAAGCTATTGTTGAGGCGCTGTCGCTTAGGGAAGGCGACGAAGTCGAGGCAAAGATCGTCGGAGAGCGTGCGATCGAAATCGCTCGGGTTCATGCCCAGGCACAAGATCCTGATCCTGAACAGTAACCGGCCTTCCTGAGGGATCCACTCGATCTCTGCACGACCCTACCGGTACAGCTTTACAGCCGCGGATTGATGTCCGGGATTTCTCTCGCTCGGCAAGAGCCTAGTTCAAGCGCGTGCCAAAGTGCTTGCTGAAGGCCATGGCGTCTTTGGCGTCGGGAAAACTCACGCGAATGCGTTGGTGCTCGGGCTGCATCATTATGCGAGCTTGATGCGAAATCTCGTGGTCACTCAGCCATATCCCGATGTCGAACAGGCGCTCGTTAAGCGTGAACGGTTCGAGTGGAAGGTCGATCGCGAATGACCCCGCGGTGCCGACAATGTTGGTCACAGCGATGCCGAATTTCTGCATGCTGCCCTCCCGCCGCTCAGGACGAAGTCGCATAGTTTAGTCCTCCCTAGCGGACTTGTTCAATCGCGAAGCCCAGGCTGCGTAAGGCGTGTTCTTGGCCAAGTGCCGATTGAAGTCCGGAGCGCCGTCGTCCCACCAGACAGGGCCCCGCTCACCAAGCGCAACCTTGGCTGCTTCGACGGCGGCGCGGGCGACATGGAATTCGCCATTTCTACGTTTGGCGTCCTTCACCGCGCGACGAGCATCCATGAGATCGGCGACAAGCTCATGACGGCGCGCAGCCGAAAGGGTCGGATTTGTTGACCGCCACAACCTGCCGGCGACCATGAAATACCTGCTGTCCGCTGTTGTCGGATGATCGCGCCGGTCGCTCAATCCGGATACTCGCGGGCGAGGCGATCGTAAGCGTCCTCGGCTGTGAAGTCGTCGGCTATGGCGCTTTCGAGTTCATTCTCGTCGACGAGCACTCCGCCGAAATGGCCGATGAASGCACGCGCCAGGCCTCGGTCCTCGAATGCGATGCGGATCGTCTCCGAACCGGGAAAGCGGTCGAGWACGCGAAAGCCGATTTGCCAGTCTCCACACCAGCTCTCGATCCTGCGCAGGCGTTCCGGCGCAGCGGCGGCATCCAGTTTCATTTCGACSTGATGTYTRAAGCCTGGCATCACGCTCTCCCTACAACCGGAACCTCKTCSAGCCGCGTCGTGTAACGCGGCGAACGCATCTCGAATTTCGTGACCCACGCCTTCTGCTGCCGACCGATGCCAGCGGCTGCAGGAAAAACAACGCCACGRCCGTACATCTTGTTGCACGCGTCCAAGGCCTCCATCAGCCGGCCGCTCTTTTCGCGATCGAGGGCGCCGATCAGGGCTCGCTGGGACATCTCCGGCGCCACCAGGTCGACCGTCATCAAGCCGGCCTTGGCGTAGCGGTARCCCGGCTTCCAGATCCGYCGCGCTCCCCACTTGGCYGCRCGGACCAGRACGAGGGTGTCGTTGCTCGCCTCGGGGAAGTCGACCGTTGTCGAGACCGAACGCGAGGGGCCGTTGTCGAACGGAGAGGTGTGGAAAAAGACGTAACGTGATCGGTTGCCAACCGATGATGCCGGAGCTTTTCGCCAAGACGGGTGGCATGGGCAGCGATGGCCTCCTGCATCATCTCGAGGCTTTCGATCCGCCGCCCGGAGAACGACCTGGTGACGGCACAGCCCTTTCGAGTGGGTGCGACGGTTTCCAGGTTGATGCAGGGCTGGCCGCGCAGCTCCTGGATGATCCGCTCGCCGACGACGGTCAGCGTCTGGCGAGCGAGCTTGGGATCGAGAGCAGCGACATCAGCGGCCGTCTTGCAGCCGAAGCCAGTCAGCTTGGCCTGGCTGGCACGGCCAATGCCCCAGACGTCCCCTAGCGGCATCAACGGCAGCCACTCCCGGCGGAGTTCCGCGCTCGTCAGGTCGAAGATGCCGCCGAGCTGAGGCGTGCTCTTCGCGATTTTGTTTGCGAGCTTCGCCAGTGTCTTCGTCGGGCCGATGCCGACGCAAGTGGGGATGCCGGTCCATTTCGACGGCCCAACTCCTCGCGATGCTCTGGTGCAACCGGGGTGAGGTCGAGGAAGCTCTTGTCGATCGAGTAGATCTCGATGTCTGGGGCGAACTGCTCGTAGACCTTTGAATGCTCACTGACGAGAGATGCTCCTGAGAAATTCGGACGTTTCCCGCCGACGCCCATCCTGCAGCACCTGCGCATCGAGGACGAGGATGCGGTCGGAAGCGACGAAAATCCACGGGTGCTTGGCCTCGCGGGTAACATCGCCGACGGCGGCCTGCTGACTACGAGTTGGCCGGCAAGCGTGCCGTGGAAGAGCTATCGCCCCCTGCCGGACGAAACGCCACCTATCTTAGGCTAGTTCCGATCCGAAGTGCCTCCTCAGCGTCCCTGATCCTGCGAGCTATCGGAGTGAAGGGTGTTCCAGTCGCCGGACACAGCGCGCGTAGAGCCAGATCGCAGACGCTATCGACGAGCTCCGATAACGAGGCGGCAGCGTAAAGGGGCAGGATCGTCAGCGCCGATTCCATGAAGAGGTCACGGGCATCGGTCACATGCTCGGGCGCCAACGCTGGAAACGCTTCGTACAAAGCCAGTAGGCCGCCGCCATGATCGCCGGTTCGTGCGATAAGAGCCGTCAGAAAATGTTCGAGCCCGACCTCAAAATCATACCAGCGGTTGCCTGCGACTCGGTCGAGCGGTCTGCGCAACCTGGTGTGGGCGCGCAGCCCCTCACAAAATGCCAAAATAACGTCGCGCAGGCTGTCCTCGTCCAGGCAGAGAGCCTTATCGAATACCAGTCGCGTCACCCTCAGTATCTCCTTCCCGCTGCCGAAGCTCTAGGAGCCACTGGGAGCGTTGGTGGCGTCAGGCGGCTGGCCGGATGCCGAAGTCCTCAGGCCTCAGCATCAAATCGGCCAGGGTGTAACGGTCGATTGTGCTGAGGAAAGCGGCAAGCGCCTCGTGAAGAATGCCCTTGAGCCTACAGCGCGACGTGACCAGACAGCCGTTGCCGCTGCCGAAGCACTCGACCAGAGCAAAATCTGGCTCTGTCAGGCGTAAGACCTCTCCGATCCCGATCTCTGTTGGAAGTCTCGCCAGGACGAGACCGCCCGAACGCCCGCGGACCGCTCGAAGGAACCCGGCTTTCGTGAGCAGATTGGCAACCTTCATAAGATGCGCGCGTGAGATGCCATAGGCCAAGGATGTTTCCTCGATCGTAATCAAACGCTCGCTTTTCGCAGCCGCGTACATCAAGATTCTGAGCGAATAGTCGGAGAAGCTCGTCAATCGCATGGTTCATTCCGACTTCTGGCCAGTTGCCGCTCATTTTCCCGCAACCCGCTACCGTCAAAGGCAGGCCACGTCGCGACGATCCGCTTTTCGGGGGGGTGTCCTGATCGGCGTATCGAATTCGGCGGGTCGCGTCGCAGCTCCCTGATTCGGCGAACTATTCCCGCCAATGCCGAATACATCGTCGTGCTAGACGAAGATCATAACGCTAGCCATTCCAATGACGATGAGGACGAGGCCCCATATCAGCATAGGCACCAACGTGCTGTCGGCGTTGGGGGCCTTCGACAGGTTCTGAGGTTGGTTGACCATCGCTCTGCACAGCCAAAAAGAAGGACTTCTGCCAGTCTCATTATACAATAAAAGATTCATTATAAATGACTGTTAAGCGCGTTGAGAGATTTCTCCGCCAAAAAAAGATTTGGACCCCTGTGCCACCGCGGCTTGTTCAATCGCGGCTGATCTCGGAATCGTTGGCCGAGATGCAGGCATGGAAGCCGCATCGATAAAGGTTGGGCAGTTCCGTTGTTTTCCCGCAAACTGCCGAAGCCCGGCTGTGTGATGTGCGACTTCCTTGCTCTGCATCAACGAGCCGGATTGCCGGGCTGCTATCGTGTGGTTTGTCCTGCGATATGATGGGAGCATTCCATGCCTTCGGGACTTTCGATTAGGGACCGTTTCCTGACCTGGCCAGCCTTCGAGCGCGCTCAACGGCAGGCGCATTTATTCGGCGAGATGATGGAGCGCTCCGGCGCCGATCTGGGAGCAGCGGTTCGGGAAGGCCGAGGCAGCGCTTTCGCGCTCGCCGCGCGGCGGTGTCTTGACTGCCCGCATGCCGGCGAATGCCGCAGCTGGCTCAATGGCGCCAGCAAGGAAGTCGCGCCGGACTTCTGCCCGAATGCAGCCTATCTGCACCGTATCGGGGCGTGATGTCACGCCCCGGGTCTGCGTTTCGCGCTATCCTCGGCCACAAGTCCTGGTCGCTCTCCGGCCCGGAATCACTCAGCTACGAGCCTATGTCGTGACATCTGTGGGCGCAGACGCGCGCCTCGTGGCCGCGGCAGCCGTTTCGGCCATTCTTCCTGCTGGCGGGCCTCGACGCTGTCGCAGGGATCTGGCCTTGGCTGCCGGGCGGCGAAGCCATTCTTCCTGCGGGTTCCTCTGTCGCGGCTTGGCATCGTGAGGCGCTACTATTTGGCATGATGCCGGCCGTACTGGCTGGCTTCATGCTGACGGCCTTGCCGCGCTGGACGGGGCGACCGACCCTGTCGGCTCCAGCGCTTGCGAGCCTCGTCGCGCTGTGGCTGTCGGCGCGCTTCTCACATGTCTGGCTAGTCGACGGATCAGCACTGCTGTCGGGAACTTTCCTCCTGGTCCTGGCCGTCATTGTCGCCTGGCAGGTGATGGCCGCAGGCAAGAGGCGCGACATCAAGGTCGCGCTGCTGCTCTTCCTGCTGGCCGCGGCAGCAATGCTGCCGGAGGCTGCGCCAGCCGCTCCAGCTTTTGGCTTCCGGCTGCGGCTCGGCCTCGTCTCCCTCCTGGGGTTGATGCTGATCATGGCTGGCCGGATCGCGCCCGCCCTGACCGTGGCCTATCTCGAGGCGCGGGGGGAGGCCGCCGGTCGGCTTAAGTCAGCGTGGAGCGAAATGGCGGCGGGCATCACGGCGTCGGCCGCTCTCGGCGCTTGGCAGCTCGCGCCGATGACCGCTGCGACCGCGATCCTGAGCGCCGGGGCAAGTTGCGCTCAGTTCGCTCGCCTAGCACGGTGGCAGACGCGGCGGGTGCTGACCTGCCCGGCAATCCTCGCGCTCCATCTCGCCTATGGTTGGGCGGCGCTTGGTTTTGGCCTTCTCGCCATCGGGACCATCCGCCCTGTACCGATCGGCGAGGCCGCCGCCATTCACGTCTGGACGATCGGTGCCATCGGCGGCGCGAGCCTGGCGATCATGGCGAGCATGATCCGTCGCCAGACGCGCAAGCCCTTCGCCTCTTCGACGGCGTTGACGATAGCGCTCGCCTCGGGGTCAGCGGCGACTGTCATCCGGCTGCCTGCGGAGTGGGGGGGGCGCACCGTCCGCTCTTGCTGGTGCTTGCCGCGGGCAGCTGGATTGCGGCCTTCGCCTTCTTCCTGATCGCCTTCAGTGACGAGCTGCTGGGGCGCCGGTGACGCGGCACAGGGAACTGGCGCGACAGCATGTCGGCGAAGGCCGAAGCCGCCTTGCGAACGAGCAGAAGCACAATCCGCGGCGTTTTTGCTCTAGCTCAAACAGCAATGGACCGCCGGCGGCTATGCCACAGCCAACCGAACCCAAGGGGTGGTGGGCGCTCGGTATCGCAGTAGGAGTCAATCATGCGGAAACTCATCATGTCGGGCGCGGTGATGGCTGCGCTCATGATCGCGGGCGGAGCCAATGCGGCTGAGGTTGAGGTAAAAATGCTCAACAAGAGCGCGGATGGCATCATGGTGTTTGAGCCCTCCCTCGTCCGAATAAATCCAGGCGACACCGTCAAGTTCATTGCAGCCGACAAGGGCCACAATGTCGAAACCGTCGACAACATGCTCCCAGAAGGAGGCAAAGCGTTCGTAGGAAAGGTCAACGAAGAGTTGGCGATCACCTTCGATAAGCCTGGCGTGTATGGGTATAAATGCAAGCCGCACTACAGCATAGGCATGGTCGGAATGGTTGTTGTAGGCAACCCGACTAACGTAGATCAGGCGAAGGCCGTTGCTCATCCCGGCAAGGCGAAGCAAGTGTTCGCGACGCTCTTCGAAAAGGCGGCCTCGAATCTTGCCGCGGCGAAATAAGCTCATCGCGACTTAGGTGGGGATCCCGCACCAGGATTTTCGCCATACGAGTGGTCTGTCCCATGCAATACCGAAACCTGGTTCGGAATGGCTTCCTTGCAATCGCTCTCCTTGCCTTGCTCGCCGGATTGGCGGGAGGCTGGGAGCGATCCGGATGGTATCTGCCCTCCGGATCGGCGCTAGGATTGTTGCACGGGCCGCTCCTCATTTCCGGGCTTTTTGGCACGCTGTTGGGAGTGAAGCGCGCTTTCGCGGTTGGGCAACGTTGGGCCTATATCGCGCCCGCGGTCACCGGAATTGGAACTCTCGCCTTGTTGGCGGGGGCTCCACCCTACGTTGGCGCCGGGTTCTATGTCCTGTCGGCCGCCGTACTTTGCAGCGTCACGCTTTTTCTAACCCTCGCGAATCCCACTATATCGACCGGCACATTGCTGATTGGTGCGGTAATGTGGCTCACGGGCAACCTTCTCTGGCTGATAAATTATCCGCTGGCCGACGTGGAGGGTTGGTGGGTTGCCTTCTTGGTTCTGACGGTCGCTGGCGAGCGACTCCGCAAGATTGCGGAAACCTCGCCCCAGAGAGGCAGCGACTCATTGATTTTCTTCGCGGCAGGCCTTCTTGGCGCCGGAGCTCAAAACGGCTTGATGACGGATAATGGTGCGGCGCTATTCGGCGTGGCCCTGATCGTCTTGAACGTTTGGTTTCTCAAATACGACGGTGCCCGCCGTAGCATGAAGGTGGCTGGACGACCGAGGTTCGCGGCTGCCTGCATACTTCTTGGAAGCGCCTGGCTTGGCATTGCGGGTGGAGCGTTTGTTGCGCTGCCGCCGGGATTAACCCCGGCTGGACATAACCTCGCGCTTCACGCCGTGCTGATTGGGTTTGTTCTCTCGATTGGACTTGGCCATCTCTTGATTGCGATGCCGGCAATCGACTACCGGCGACGGACCTATCAGCCAATGCTCTACTTACCGCTCGTCGCATTGCACGGGTCGGTGGCGATACGCGCCGTCGGGGACGTCCTGGAATCGGGCGCGCTGCGTCAATGGAGTGACGTGCTCACGATCGTGACGCTTGTGGGAACCGTGATTTCCCTCGCCGCAGGGACGAATGTCCTGCGTGACCGACGTGTGCGGGAGGCAGTTGCCGCCGGCACTTGAGCGGCCTCGAGGGAGCAACGGGATTTGCTCAGGATGCTTCCAATTCTGGCAAATCCGACCTCAGCCAAGCGAGCCGTTTGATGGCGCGTCCTGCAATTGCCTGAAGGCAAATCAGTTTCTTATCGTCGGAAACGCCATCGGCTGCTTCGAGATAGCGATCAACGAGGAATTCTGCGACTGCGATCGCGGCTCCCTGAGCTGCGATCGGGATGCTCTCGGTCGGAATGACGATGGAAGCATCATCAAGCTCTCCGGCCAACCGTCGAGCCTCGATCGCAAGGTCGCGGAGAACGGCGCTTGTTTCGAGCCGTTCTGTCGACGCCATTGTATCGAGCAGGTTGGCAAGGTGACGCTCAAGGGGAGCCGCTTCGGAAGCTGCAGGTACGCCATCGCGATGAGGATTGCGTCTCACGCTACGGTCAGCGTGAAATGCCTTTCTGCGTTCCCGTCGAAGGAGCGCCACGTGTTCAAGTTCCTCGTGGGCAAGACTCTCCGCTGCTATACGTATGTCTTCGCTATCAGCATGGGCCGCCACGTAACTCCAGAAGGCAAAGGCTCGTTCTTCGTTCCGCACCGCCATGGAGAGGATTCGGTAGGTGCTTAGAAGGCGGGGATCGGTCGTCCCCGTGCTTTCGTCGTCAAAGGTTTCCGGAATCTGCCAGCGGATTCGGGCTGCATCGGGTGGATGGCCGCTCCGCTGCTGAGCCCAGCGCGCCACCCTTGCGAGGTGCCCGTTCTCGTCTGCCACAAGCCGATCGAAGACAGCCGCGAGCTCCAGATTTCCGTCGCGGCGCATACGTTCAGCGATTTCGTCATAACGAGCCGCCGCTTCCTGCTCCATGGCGAATGCAATCGCGAACAGCTCCTCCAGGGATTTTACGGCACCTGGCGGCTCCGCTTTTAGAAGTGACATTCCATCCTCCGTGGGGTGAACCGCTCCGGCCGGTCACGTTGAACACCTAATCAGACGCTTGCATTTGCGTTGGATCAAAGAATGGCCCTCCGGATCGGCGCATTAGGAGCCCGGAATTGGGACATCAATGTCGGACCAACCCTCGAACTTAATCGCGAACGCTGAGCCGGCGCCGCTGCGTCGGCGTTCGCACGCTCGTTGAAGCTGCCGAAATCGGACGATCCCAGTTGTCAAAGACAGGTGCAACCAAACTCCGCATGTCGGCCCGCTCCTTCGAGGGGACCATGCGTTTGCTGTTGATCCTCGGCATGTCGATTTGGTTTGCGAGTGCGGCGCTACCCGCCCTCGCGGCAGGGCGCGTTCAGGAGTTTTTGCCGAAAGCGCTTCCCTCCGAGTTTTTCCCGGGTGCGGACCGCTTCGGTCAGCCTGAGGGTACCCCGCCGATCGTGCCGACATATCAGGGCAACAAACTGCTCGGGTATGTCTATCTCAACTCCGACGTCACCAATGCGACCGGCTATTCCGGCAAGCCCATCAATCTGCTCGTCGGCATTGATCCGGGCGGGATCGTAACTGCGGTCAAGCTCGTCGAGCACAAGGAGCCCATCGTTCTGGTGGGGATCCCTGAGCGGCGCATCATCGATGCGCTTAACACGCTCATCGGCAAGGACATGAAACGGGTCGCGGAAGGGAGCGATCGAGCGCCACAGGCAGAAATCGTGAGCGGCGCTACGGTGACCGTCCTCGTGATGGGCGATAGCGTGGTGCGCTCTGCGGTGCGGTTGATCCGGACCGGTCGCCTCGGAACGGGGGCGCCGACAACCGCGAGCGCTGCAGCAGCGCCGCCGGTGAAGCGAATTGATCTCGGCAAAAGCGAGCTGCGTGACTGGCAAACCCTGCTCGGCGATGGATCGGTCCGTCGTCTTACCCTTTCGATCGGCGACATCAACGACGCTTTTTCCAGGGCGGGCAACAAGGAGGCGTCCGACAACCCTGAACCGGGCGATGCCAGCGATACCTTTATCGACCTGTATCTTGCGCCCGTCAGCGTCCCAACCATTGGTCGCAGCCTTCTCGGAGATGACGGCTTCGAGCGGCTTCGCTCACGGCTCAAGCCGGGACAACAGGCGCTTATCGTAGCGGGCGAGGGAGCCTACTCCTTCAAAGGCTCGGGCTATGTTCGTGGTGGCATCTTTGACCGCATCGAACTGTTGCAAGATGGCCAGAGCAYCAGGTTTCGGGACCGTGACCACACTCGGTTAGGGGCTCTTGCAGCGGAGGGAGCGCCGGATCTGCGGGAGATCGCGCTGTTCGTCCTGCCGGACGAATTCAAGCTTGATCTTGCGGAACCTTGGCAACTGCAACTGCTGGTTCAGCGCAATGTGGGGGCACGAAACAAGGCATTCTTGACCTTCGATCTCGGCTACACGCTACCGGAAAAGTACCTKGTCGCGGAACCAGCGACGCCGGCATTCGCAACGAAATCCCCGGCGGACTCGTCCACAGTGCAGGCGCCTTCCAAGGCACAGGGCGTCACTCCAGCTGAAGCGCCAGTGCTTTTGGACCGGGCCGCCCCCAATGCCAGCGAGCTTGAAGAGCCTTTGTGGCTCAAAATTTGGCGGATGAACTCGGTGGCCATCGGGATAACCGCGGCCGCCCTGCTGGTCCTGACCGGCATCTTCTTTTTCCAGGAGTCTTTGGTCAGCCGGCCGACCCTGTTTGGCTGGGTACGCCRTGCTTTCCTGACGTTCACCCTCGTCTGGCTGGGTTGGTACGCGAATGCCCAGCTTTCCGTCGTGAACGTGCTCACCTTTACCAACTCGCTGGTGACCCATTTTAGCTGGGAATTTTTCCTCGCGGCCCCTCTTACCTTCATCCTTTGGGCGGCTATCGCCGCGGGATTGCTGTTTTGGGGGCGAGGCCCGTTCTGCGGCTGGCTCTGCCCGTTTGGAGCACTTCAGGAACTCACGAACAATATCGCGCAGTGGCTCAAAATTCCGCAGATCAAGGTGCCGTGGGGCCTGCACGAGCGGCTCTGGCCGATCAAGTACATCATCTTTCTCGGCCTGTTCGGGCTGTCACTCTATTCGGTGGCCCTGGCGGAAGTCGTGGCCGAGGTGGAGCCTTTCAAAACAGCTATCGTATTGAAATTCGTCCGCGATTGGCCGTTCGTGATTTACGCCTTGACCCTCCTGACGGCCGGTCTGTTCATCGAACGATTTTTCTGCCGCTACCTGTGCCCGCTTGGAGCCGCGCTCGCCATTCCAGGGCGCATGCGAACCTTTGAATGGCTGAAGCGCTGGCCMGAATGCGGTTCGCCCTGCCAACGCTGTGCCAAAGAATGCCCGGTGCAATCGATCCATCCCGAGGGCCACATCAACGTCAACGAGTGCATCTACTGCATGCATTGCCAGGAGCTGTACCACGACGATCATCGTTGCCCGCATATGATCCAGGTGCGCCTGAAGCGCGAGAAGCGGGACGCACTTACGTCTCCTTCTATGCGCGGGAACAAAGACGGCGGCGCGGGGCCAGCTAAGCCAATCATTACGCATATGGGAAATCCGGTTGGGAAGCCCGCTACGGCGCCTCCCTCAACGCCGCGGTCATGAGCAAAGTAAAGGAGGCTCAGATGTCTACAGATGAGAAGAAGACGGGGTTGAACCGGCGCGACATGCTGGGGACGACCGCTGCGGTTGCCGTTGCGGGGGCGGCGGGAACGGCTGGAGGCCTTGGTCTGTCGCGGAGCGGCATGGTCTCGACGGCGGAGGCCCAGACCCGCCCGCAGCAATCCGTGGTCCGTCCGACCGTCGCCAACAAGTATGAGGTCAAGCCGGGTGAGCTTGACGAGTACTACGTGTTCTTCTCCAGCGGGCAGAGCGGCGAGGTGCGCATTGTCGGCTGTCCTTCGATGCGCGAACTGATGCGCATCCCGGTCTTCAACCGCGATAGCGCCACGGGTTGGGGGCAGACCAATGAGAGCCTCAAGATCCTGACGGAGGGGCTCACCCCCGAAAGCCGCGACTTCCTGAAGGACAAGGGTGGCATCTACCTCAACGGGGACCTGCACAAGGACAAGGGTGGCATCTACCTCAACGGGGACCTGCAC
>NZ_JBFTZN010000137.1:0-15486 GCF_056406775.1 Allobosea sp. P1_A7 | reverse complement strand
GTACTGCCAAATCGACGCTTGGGTCCGCCCTCCACAACTCGGCGATGATTGAGGCCAGACGCTCGCGTTGGACGGGCTCGCTGGGCGGGTCGACCCTTGCTGCAATCTCGCTCCAAGCTTCATCAAAAGCCGCGGCGATCCGAGCGAGTTCCTCTGGCGTGGCGACGATGGAACGGAACGGCATCGCAATCCCCCTGCGATGCGTCACAGTTTATAATCCATCAAAAGAACGCAAGGATKAATTGGCCAGCCCGGAGGCCCCGCCGATGGCAGCGGCGGGGCCCGAGTGCGGGCGGTGGAGAGTGGTGGCCCAGCACGCCAGAGAAAACAAACTTCCCCACCCTCGGCTGTTCCGTCGACGAGAGCATAGGAACGAAAAAGGGCCCGCAGTGTTGTCCGCACACAGCGAGCCAGTTCACCCCTCTTGGGCTATATATGAAACGCGCAGCGGTCCCTGCGGGTCCGGGCGCGAGCGAAATTGTTTCGTCGGCGCGGAACATGCGATCCGGTCCCGTGTTGAGCCGAACAAGCAGCGTTGGGGTGCCGCAATGAGCGCCACATCTGAACTCGATAGGCGGCCTGTAAACCACCGGAGATTCGCGACGGCCGGGCCCGTTCCTCGTATCGTGTGGTCCTATCTTTTCGGTCGGGAGGTTCTCTCCGATTCCGGGGAGTGGCGGCACGAATGCGAGGTCGAATATCTGCTCTCCCTCCCAGAGGCGAAGCGGGCCGAAATCCTCGATGGGGTCCCCGGCGCCATTGACCGCGAGACCAAGGCAGCAGGGGCATTCGCGGTGAGGGCGTGGTTGCTGCGCTGAAAATTCAGATCGAGCGCCTGCGACTCATCAAGATGAAGGGCTGAGTGTGGGCCCCGCCGCTCCGGGGGCTGCGAGGCCCGAGGCCGTGACCGCGCAATGGGTCACCGCACGGTCACGGAGAGATAACCGATTGCGCCGCCCCCCGTTTCCCCCGGTCGCTCGCTATTTCATTCACTCATCAGCTTTCACCTGCACACCCGCCGGCTTAAGCCGGCGGGGGCTTCTTCACTGCAATGGCTACTGCCAAGTCTGACGGCCATACCAGTCATCAACGTCCGACCGAACCTGATCCTTCGCGAGACCGTATCGCTCCTGGATTTTTCCCTCGAGCTGATCACGCTTTCCCGCGATCACGTCGAGGTCATCGTCAGTGAGTTTGCCCCACTGTTCCTTGACCTTGCCCTTGAGCTGCTTCAGTTTCCTTCGACGCGATTCCAATCCATGGGACCTCTCCGTTAGCGAAAATGGGATAGCTGGGGAACGCACGGACAGCGTTTTTGTTCAGATTCACCTCGGGGGCATCTGGTCCGTCGGTGACCACCCATTGCCGCTGCGATCGCTTCCCGCGCCCGTAAGCCCGAAATCCGAAGACCGTCCGCGCAACCCGTTCGAAGTTCGATTGTTATCGGTAGACGACCGCTGGAGGGAGGAGCCTTCATGGATCTCATCATCAAGCAAACGAGCGGGACAAGGTGGGACCTGATCGACTTGCTCGGCCGTGACGCGGGGCATGTCGAGCTGGCCTTGTCCGGAAGCTTCCGCGTAATCCCGTCGGGCCGAGGTTTGGGTACGATGGCAACACTCTCACCGGGGCCGTATTGCTCGTTAGACGCAGCGCTCGCGGCGATCGAGACTCATACGCGAGGCATGTGCAGACGGGAGCCAGAGGAGCGCGGACACCAGACGCCTATTGGCCCGGGCAATGAGGACGCCTGAGGGCTCTCACAGTTCGCCGGCGTAATCCACCTCCCGATGATCCTCGTGCGGGATGGAACTAGTCCAGCCCCTGAAGGCGGCGATCCTACGAGATGGAAGGAACCCCCTCGCCAACGCGACGTTCACCAATCACTGGCCGCAGAATCTCAGAGCCGACAGGCGGCTTTCGACGCGCGGCTCGATGAAAGTTCCTTCAGGGAGAAGATCATGGGCGGTCCGCTCGCCACAGTGAAG
Organism: Allobosea sp. P1_A7; assembly: GCF_056406775.1. NCBI lineage: Bacteria > Pseudomonadati > Pseudomonadota > Alphaproteobacteria > Hyphomicrobiales > Alloboseaceae > Allobosea > Allobosea sp. P1_A7. The sequence goes on along the minus strand of NZ_JBFTZN010000137.1, from coordinate 13,498 downwards.
ACAGCGCTCAGAGCCTACGTCGATAAGGTTCGCGGCGCGATCGAGCGCCTGATCGCAGAGGACTACAGCTTCACGAGCCCCATCGATAACGATCTCGACCGCCAATCCTATTTCGCGCGGTGCTGGCCAAACAGCGAAGTGTTGGTCGAGATGACCCTCGTCGCCGGTGGCGAAGCTGAGAGACCGCATGGGTCGTCTACGAGGCGGCAACGGTGCGGAAGCGCTTTCGCAACGCCGAGCTGCACGCCGTACGCGTTGGCCGGATCGTCAGGACGGAGGTCTACTTCGGCTGGAATCTGCCCATCCTGCCCGGCCAGGCGGCTTCGTCGAGAATGACGGTCGGGCCGCGCCGGAGCCTGAGTTCCGCCCGATCCGATTAGCGCGCGCCCCGACAAGCACACTTGCGAAGGAGCCAACATGTTTCGCAGCGTCAATCCTGCAACCGGCGACGAGATCGCCACCTATCCCGAACTGACCGCACCGGAGGTGGAGAGCAAGATCGTCAAKGCGGAGGCGGCCTTCCGGCACTGGCGTGCGAGGCCGATCGCGGAGCGCGCCGCATTGCTGGAGAAGATCGCCGAGCAATACGAGGCTAACAGCGAGAAACTTGCTGTGATGGCAGTCCGGGAAATGGGCAAGACCCATGCGTCGGCCATCGCCGAGGTGCAGAAGAGCGCCGCGGCCTTCCGTCACTACGCGCAGAACGGCCCCGCGATGCTTGAGCCGACCGAGATCGCTATGGCGAGCGGCGGCCGCGCAGAGGTGCGCTACCTGCCGCAGGGGCCTGTGTTGGCGATCATGCCTTGGAACTTCCCCTACTGGCAGGCCGTCCGCTTCCTTGCGCCAACGATCCTGGCGGGCAATGTCGGCTTGCTAAAGCATGCCAGCATCGTTCAGGGCGTCGCCGGGCTGATGGAGGAGATGGTGATCGCCGCCGGCGCACCCGACGGCGTGTTCCAGAATCTTGCCATCAAGTCCTCCGCCGTCGCCGGCCTCATTGCGGACAGGCGCATCGTCGCGGTTACGCTAACGGGCAGCGAGGCAGCCGGACGCGCAGTGGCCGAGCAGGCGGGCGCGGCGTTGAAGAAGGTCGTACTGGAACTCGGCGGTTCCGACCCCTTCATCGTCATGCCGTCGGCCGATCTCGACGCGGCGGTGAAACAAGCCGTGACGGCCCGCATCCAAAACAGTGGCCAGTCGTGCATTTGCGGCAAGCGGATGATCGTCCATGCCGACATCTACGAAACATTCCGGGAGAAGTTCTCTGCTGCGATGCAGGCCGTGAAGGCGGGGGACCCGATGGACGCGGCGTCAAACATGGGCCCGCTGTCGAGCTTGGAGCAACGCGAGACGGTCCTCGGCCAGCTCGCCGCGGCGAAGGCGGCGGGCGCCAAGCTTCTGTTCGGCGGCGAGGCGCTCCCCGGGAAAGGCGCCTATATGTCAGCCGGGATATTGGTCGACGTACCGCTCGATAGCGATCTCATGAGAGAGGAGATCTTCGGCCCCATTGCGATGTTGTGCARGGCTGAGGACATCGACGACGCGATCTGGATCGCGAATGCCATTCCCTATGGACTGGGCTCGTCGGTCTGGACGACTGATGTCGGCGAACAGGAGCGGTTCGTGCGCGAGATCGAGGCTGGCATGACTGCGATCAACCAGATGCTCGCCTCCTCGCCCGAGGTGCCGTTTGGCGGCATGAAGACGTCTGGTCACGGACGAGAACTCGGAGCTCACGGTCTTCACGAGTTCATGAACCTCAAATCCGTCATGCGCCCGAACTGAGCACACAGCGCTCTCATTATCGATGAGCATTCGGCGCGGGATCAATAGGTAAGGCCCGCTGTTCTCTTCTAACATTCCGGCGGCTGCCGCCGACGTACCAGTGATGAAAAGGGCCGTGACGAGTCCAGATGCCTCATTCGCCTGCCTCTTTCGAGTGCGCTGATGCCGTCGAGCTTGCGAAGGAGCTGATCGGAGCGCTGCTGCTTGTTGACGGTGTGGGTGGCACGATCGTCGAAACCGAGGCCTATCTTCGTGACGATCCCGCATCACACAGCTATCGCGGTCGCACTCCCGCCAACGCAACGATGTTTGGCAATTCTGGGCACGCCTATGTCTACCGCTCCTACGGCTTGCATTGGTGTTTCAACGTGGTTGCGGAGGGCCATGGCGCCGTTTTGATCCGGGCGATAGCCCCGGAGGTCGGCATCGATAAGATGATCATGCGGCGAGGGACGGAGAGAAATCTCTGCTCGGGACCCGGGCGGCTCGCAAGGGCGCTTGGAATAACCGATGTGCACAACGGCCTGAGTTTGGCGGAACCCCCTTTTTTCGTTGGAGCCCCCAGTGAACGACCGGCAATCGTGAGCGGCACTCGCATAGGCATTTCGAAAGCGCCCGAGCGGCCCTGGCGCTTCGGCCTGCGTGGTTCACGCTTCTGGAGCCGCCCCTTTACTCTACAGCAGCCTAGAAACCCCGGGAAAACCGACTAGAGGTGATGCCGGGACTGCCGAAAGCCCTTGGGTGGTGAAGAACTCTCGGTCAGGCGCATCCTGGGGAACATCGGGGCGAGCCAACCATCTCCCTTGCATGAGCATCTCGGCACATACTGTGGCGAGGGCTCTGGGAAACCATCGAAGGTCTGGAATATGGGCGCCCCATCCAACAATGATGCCAGCAAAACTGCGGAACGGGCTCATCGGCAGAGTGAAACGCCGGGGGGCGGGCGATAATGCCCCTGCGCGCGAAATACCAGAGCGGCCTTCCGGACAATGGACATTTTGCCAAGATCTTCAAAGAGCGCTTCGACATGCTACCGAGCGAGGTCCAGGAAATCGACGCACCGCTCCCGAAAATCCGAAATCAACCTTCCTCATTGCAGGATTACCTGCACGATCACGCCTCGAAATTTAAGCTGCCGAGCGATTAGAGCATCGAACCGAAAAGTGGAATCCGGTTTTCGGAAAAATCCGATGCTTAAACAAAGAGCTCGATCGCCGCTCCTGCGTCCGAATGGACGCACGGCGAATAGCCCGTGCGACGTCAGAGCGAGTGCCGGGAAACGGACAACCACCCGCGTACTGCCCTCCACTATGTAGCGGCCGCCACGGTCGCGCCGGACATCGAAAGCCGCGGCGTTATCCGTGACCTTCACCCCGTTGATTTGCGAAGCTGCGAGAGGACTTGCCCGTGGTGGGGTCGATGAATTCGCGGCGGAGCCGGTTCCCAGTCTTGCGATTGACCATGTTGAACGTGGTGCGTTCTGCGGTTGATGCAGCGATGTAGAGGCCACGGGCACGGTCAGAGTTCCGACTTGCAGCGTACCTTTCCATTGGGCTCGGGCTGTGGCCATGGAAACTCCGGCACGACGAACCTGACGCAACGCACAGGAACAGAAGACGTTCCAATGGATTGATCTGGTGTGGGGAGGGCCACAACATGGCTCCGAAATTCTGGACCGGATATCTGCGCCTTTCGCTGGTCACCTGTCCGGTTGCGCTTCAGCCAGCGATCACGGAGAGTGAAAAACTTCGATTTCACACACTCAATCGAGCCACAGGGCAGAGGGTCGTCAGGCGCTACCGAGATTCCGTGACAGGCGAGCCCGTCAAAGCCGAAGACGTGGCTAAAGGCTACGCGGTCGGGGAGGATCAGTTCGTCGTGTTAACCCACGATGATCTCGCCGCGGTCGAGCTCGAAAGCACGAGGACGATCGACGTTGATCTTTTTACAGAGCCCGCGTCGGTTCCATGGATCTATCTCGACAGCCCGTATTTCATGACGCCGAGCGATCCTGTCGGCGAGGAGGCCTTCGCGGTCATCCGGGAGGCCATGGTCGCAACGGATACCGTGGGCATATCGCGCGTGGTGCTCAACCGCAGGGAGCGGGCTGTGATGCTACAGCCTCAGGGAAAGGGCATCATCGCATGGACGCTCCGCTTTGGCGATGAAGTGCGCAAGCCCGGCCTATACTTTGGCGATATTCGATCGGCGGGCGAAGACCCCGCGTTGGCCAAACTGGTTGATAAGCTCGTCGTTCAAAAGACCGCGCACTGGTCGGCAGACTTCATGAGAGATCCGGTTCAGGAGCACCTCAAAAAGCTCATCGCTTCGAAGCAGAGCCGGAGCGTCAGGCGTGGCGCGGCAGAGCGGAAATCCAAGGGCAACGTCGTCAACATCATGGACGCATTGCGGGCGTCTCTGAAAGAGACGCTGGACGCCTAGAAGGGCGGGCGCAGCAAAAGGCGTTGAAAGGGCTCATCCCCAAGACCGCTTCAAAAGCGAGGGCCGCCCAAGGACCCCCGTGGACTGCGTTGGCCCCTTGGAACCTTGGAAAAGCCTAAGCGTTTTTGGTCGCGGTCGTCCGATCGCCAGCATCACGATGGCCTCCCTCCATCGATGGACCTTTCTATCTCCCCGAAGACCGCAATGAATGCTCGCGTGTGAAAGGGCCCAAGGTCGAAGGTGGGCATCGGCCCCTCACAACGAATTTCATCGTAGCCACTCATTTCTGCGATCCATCGAGTTCGACGACAAAGCGGGGATCGAACCTCGCATTCTCTCGATCGCMGTGAAGATTTGGATAGCCGGCCTGATTGGCCAGGACACGCGTTCTACCGACAGTGTAGTCGTGCGATCCATGGTCATGACCGTGAATCCAGAGCTCGGGTTGGTGATCCTCAATCAGCGCACTAAGGTCCGAAACGAAGGCCGGCGACAGCTTACTGCCCTGGTGCCTCGGCTGGACCGATTGGGGGTGCGGCGCGTGGTGCGTGACCACGACGGTCGGCCCCGCATTCGGCCTCGCTGGCTCGCTGCGAATGAATGCTAGGTGTGTAGTCCCGAAATCTGATGGTGCATCATCGATCCTGAGTCGTCAGGAGGATGGGATGCGTTCTTCATGGCAGCGCCCGCACGACGGCGCGTGTTCGAGCCGAGCTCCAGAGTGGAGGCACGACATAGCCATGTCGTCCTGCTTCAGGCTGCCGGTGCCGCCCTCACATCACCGGCGCGACAGAGCCAAGCGCTCGCGCGACGAGTGTAAGTGTGGGGACACGAACTGGCCGATTGGCGGCGCGGCGGAACTCGGCGAACGCGACACGCCGCTGATTCACTCCGGAGACTGCTTCGGCACGCTCCCAGGTGGGAGAACTGGGGTGGTCCCGGTGTCGGGGGCAGGTTTTTCGATCTCCTCGTCTCCGGATTTCGGCGGGGTGAGTAGGCCCTCGCAGCGCTCGAGATTGGGCGCGGGAGCGTTATTGTCGTGTTCGCCCCGAGCGACGCCCCTGTTGTCATTTGAATCAGGATGGCTGTCCGGCCGTACCTGACATGGAGCCGAAGAGCTGGAGTTTGGGGCTCGATCCGGCGTCTGGGCCATTGCGGGGATGAGGGCCAGCGTCTGCAACAGCAGTGCTGCCATGATGACGGGCGCCCGTACGAGAGAAGCTTGCCGGATCTCGCGTCTGGCTGCTGTCGCGCTAAGCCGATCCAGATGGGGCGCAGATATCCTTCGCTGGCGGTGAGGAATGCCGGCGGACATCAATGGGCGAGCCGGCTCCGGCCTCGGATTGCTCGGTATCGACTGTCGGCCATTGGGGAGCATCACCGTCATCAGTCCAAAACCGCTTTCCGTCATGCCGCCGCCAGGGCAGCTGCATACGTGAACAGGAGGCCGCGTCGATTGTTCCAGACTGAAAGCGAACGGGTGCTCCTGCCTCGAAGCGGTTCGGGGCGACCGCGGTATCGGGAACCCGATCCCTGCCTCTACGTTCCATCTGTTTATGCAGGAGCATCGAGCTTTCGTCGGCGGGCACGCGACGGTCTCGCGAGGAGCCCGAAACGCGATCGCAAACTGACCCGATAGCCAGGCAGGTGACGATGTCGGATTCCCTTGATGTCCTGATTGTCGGCGCAGGCCCGGCCGGGCTTTCCGCGGCCCTGATGCTGGGCCGCGCCCGCAGGCGCGTGCTTCTTGTCGATGCCGGCCAGCAGCGTAATCGCAGATCTCGTCGAATCGGCGACTTCCTGACACGGGATGGCTGCTCGCCTCGCGATTTGCTTCGGATTGCCAAGCAACAGCTTCGTGCTTACCCGACGCTGGACTTGCGAGACGGCGTGGAGATCGTTTCGGCAAGGCTCTGTGCTTCCGGCTTTCAGCTGCGCAGTAAAACGGGGGAGGTTTTCTTCGGCCGAAAGCTTCTGGTGGCGACGGGCGTGACCGATTCTCCGCCGCCGATCCCAGATGTGGAACGGTACTACGGACACGGTGTTCTGCACTGTCCCTATTGCGACGGCTACGAGCATCGCGACAAATCCATCGCCGTCTACGGTGGTTCGACGGAAGCCTTGGCGCTTGCCCTCGAGCTGACGGGCTGGACGTCCCGTCTCTGCCTGGTCAGCGATGGGCTCTGCCAGTTGCGCCCCGCCCAGCGGCGCCGGCTCTCCGCAAGCGGCATTATGTTGCGCGAGGAGCCTGTTACGGGGCTGAAAGGTCGTGGCACCCAGCTCCAGCGGATTCAATTCGCTGGCGGCGAGGACCTGGCCGTCGACGCGCTGTTCTTCCACTCCAAGGGGCAGGCGCGCCTCGAATTGGCGCGCGAGCTCGGCCTGGAGGCCGACCGCCGAAAGCCGTTGAAGACGGCGGGCTACGGCAAGACACGCATTCGGGGCCTTTATGTCGCCGGCGATGCCTCCGACCATGTGCAGCTCGCGATCGTGGCCGCGGGTGAGGGGGCGGCGGCCGCCTTCGCCATCAATACCGAGTTGCTCAAGGAAGATATCGCGGGTTCGCCCCGGCGCCGCCAAGCCGCTGCAGCGGACATGGCCTGCCAGGCCTGAAAACGGGTTTCTGCAATGACCTGGATGCTCCCGATCGGTCGGGCCGCGAGCGTCAGTATCGCTGATCGCCTCTATGTGTGATCTCCCGTTGCTCGGAAACGACGATACCGCGGCAGAGCGCGACGAGCTCTGGATCGGTCAGCGTGGCCTGCTCGCGCATAAGGATCGCGCCGGAATGAGGCGGGATCATCGAGCGCAGGATTCGGCATTGCCGAGGCTATCTCGGCGAGAAGATTGGTCAAATGCTACGAAGCCCTGAATGAGGTCCCAGCGGCGCGTTACTGGTACCGCAGAGCAGTGGAAGAGAACCCTCAAGTCAGAGTCTCGAGTGCCATCCGATCCCGGGGGATCGAGGAATTCAGCCGCATGGTCGATGACCGGACGTGAGCCGGAACTGTTCGTTGATTGCGGGGTTCGTCAGACTCAACAGGAGGACTACGGCTATGGCCAGGTGCGTCCAGTGTGGCAACGACTACGACAAGGCTTTCCAGGTGAGCCTCGGAGAAACAACCTACACATTCGATAGTTTCGAGTGCGCCATCCAGAAACTCGCTCCGATATGCCCACATTGCGGTGTCCGGATTATTGGGCATGGCGTCGAGCAGGGCGAGATCATTTACTGCTGTGTACATTGCGCCGAGGAGCAGGGAGCCGACGCTCTCACCGATCGCGCGCCTTAAGGCCGTCACCGGACGGACCTAAGATTGAGGAACGCTCCCTGGCGCGATCATTGGGGTGGTTTCGTGGTCGCAGGCGGCAATCTCAGCGATGATCGCCCTCGGAACAGCCGCATCGATAGGTTGCGCGACAGATCAGGACAGGAAGGTGAAAAGCCATTGGTGCGTCCGCCGTGGGTTGGCAACGTGCATCGAAGATTGCAATTCCCATCCGCGACGCGCGTGGAGCCCCTCCCGATTTGCCAACACTTCGCAATCGACCCCAGCGGGGCAAGGCCCAACGCCGAGTTGCAACAAATACGATCAGCGCGCGTTTCTTCGATGATGCTTCATGGCGCAGCAAGAGGAGGCCACGATGCTCAAACATTTGTCATTGACGCTTGCCTGTGCCGTGCTTGCCGGGGCAGCGGTCGCGCAGACAAGCTCGCCCCCCGCCTCGCCCACCGCTCCGCCAGCAGCGACAGAGAAGGCCGAACTCAACCTTTCGGGCCAAGGCAAGTGGCGCACATCGAAATTCATCGGCGTCGACATCTACGGGCCTGATGACAAGAAGGTCGGCGACGTGACGGAGGTCCTCATCAACAAGACCGGCAAAGTCGAAATGATCACGGTCGGCGTTGGCGGCTTTCTCGGCATTGGCTCAAAGGATGTAGCGATCCCGTTCGAACAAGTGACCTGGAGCGACCAGCCATTGCCGGCGGCCAATCCGCTTCCTCCTCCGCCTCCGCCAGCGAGTCCCGCACGAACGCCGGGAGCAGCATTGCCACCTCCCCCCGCTGCGGCCGTTCCTCGTCCGCCAGAGATGTATCCGGATCACGGAAAGATCAGCCTGACCAAAGAGCAACTACATGCCGCCCCGACAGTCACCTATAGCAGCCAGTAGCGCTCCCATCGTTCGGAGGCATTATCACTGCGGTTGATGGGGCACGGCCGAAGGGGGCGCTGCGCCGAGTTCGGTCACCGTGTGCGCGATGACCGCAACATTCTCGGGAAGACGACTCACGTCGTCGAGGCGGAAGGGATTTGACCTTCAGATAGCGCTCGACCACCCCAGCCTCAGCTATCGCGCTTGCGAGCAGAAAAACCGCGATGACTTTCACTATGGGTGACCGGGTGGACGTCCCCCGACGGCATCTGCGTGCCAGAGTGGTGGTGTTGAACATCACTCAAGGGAGGCGTCCGTGAGCAGATTACCACTATCGGTCTGGACATCGCCAAGAACGTTTCCAGGCGCACGGGGCGTCGGCAAGCGGTGGTGTCGTCGTTAGCAACAAGGTCGCCCTCTCTCGGCTGTTGGCCTTCTTCGCTTCCCTATGCCTGCACCGTTGCCATGGAGGCTTGCGGGATCATCGAAGCCAACACCACCCCCATCCATTGGCCGCACTGCACTTGTCAGGACTAATGGAATCGTGGGCAGCCAGTTCCTCGCAGCCCGCCTATACAGTCTACCGATCGGAACAGGCCCGCTGCTTTTCGAGGAGACCTTCGATTTGGAATGCGAGGACGGCGTTGCGATGATCGTCGTTGTCACGCAAGTCTCGAAGCGCCGATGGGTGTTTTTGGCCGGGAACCGGACAGGCAGACCCCGCGTGCTTACTTGTTCAACTGACATCGCTGCTATTTCTGTTCCGCCTCTTCCCGAATCCGCAGTGCCGGACGCAAAACGGCCGGCCAGCTCTTCAGACGGGTGCCGCGCCGCCGTCCAGCCTGTCGCCTGGCCTGGAACCGCGCCGGAAGACCTTGGGGCATGCGGCGTTGCCAAGGACCTGCGCTTCGAAGGATCGTGCTGGCACATCCCCACTCACCGATCTGGCCGTCTCCTTGTTGCCTGGCAAAGGAACACACCATTCGGCTCCAGAGTTTGAATTTTACGTGAGTCCATTGGGGGGCTGACGAGAACAGGACAGGTCTTGAAATGAAACAAGGGCAAAAGCCATGTCATCAAAGCTGGGAGGCCCCCCGTCGAACCTGCCTGACTGGACCGAGCCCCCAATTACCGCATTACCGAGCAACCAACGCACGGTCGCTTCAGACCTGCTAGGCCGCCTCGGATGCGGCTATCTCGTGGTTGAGGGCCACCGGATCATCGAGGCCAACACCGCCGCCAGCCTGATCCTTGGATGCAAGCGCGATTCAGGCCTGGATCTTCACCATCTCACGAGTGCGTTCCGCCGCCTGATCGAACGGGCCGCGCACCGTCCAAAGCTCGGACCGTTGAGCTGGATCGTCATCTGGAACGAGGATGATGCGCCGTTCATCCTGAATCAGGCTGCTGACGCCATACCGGCGGGCATCAACGTAGTCGTGCTGGTCGACCTCTACGCTCGCCTGCAGCCAAATCCGTTCATGCTTCGGCGCCTGTTCGGCCTCACTGCGGCCGAGACCCGCCTTGCTCTTCAATTGGCCCGCGGTGACAAGCCGGCCGATGTCGCCCGAAAGTCGGAGGTGAGCCGCCATACCATTCGCAGCCATCTCGCCGCGGTGTTCAGCAAAACCAATACCAGGCGTCAGGCGGAGTTGGTGACCTTGCTTACTCGGCTGGCGCTCCTGCCTTGAGAGGGCCCCGGCCATTCGGCCCGCCGTTCCGGGGGATGGTTCAGCGGGCGCCGGGCGCGGGCACGCTCAGTGCAGGCCCGGCGAAGCGGCCATTCCCATGTCTTTCTCCACGGCGATGAAGGCGTGCGCGAAGTCCTCGGTCGGGAACCGGATCAACAGGGCTGTATCACCTACACGGAGCGGCACCACCTCATAGGGGATTTCCCACTCGCTCAGCCAATCCTCCATTGCCTGGAGCCGAGACAGAAATCGCGGCGCGGTTAGTGGCATGACAACGTGATAAATCCACGTGTTTGAGGCATGGCTTTTGTCCATCCGCCTGATCCGAAGCAAATGAAGGCCCCGCCGCCTTCCAACGGCAGGGCCCCAGGCTGTGAGGGTTGCGGCCGTGGAGTTGTCAATCGCTCAACGCCCTCACGATCACCAAAACGGACGGTGGGCCAGAGTGTTCCTACTCGTCAAGGCGAAGAACGCCGTCGGCATCGGCAACGTCGCGCAGGCCCTTGTACGACGCGTGCCGAAGCTTCTGGTCCGTGGTCCAGGCGCGGAATTCGATCTCAGCCACCAGTGACGGCGTGACCCAGCGGGTCCCCTTTCTCGTCAATTTCAGCGCGGGCCTATCGATCAGGAGCGCGTCGAGCTGCTTGCGCAGCGCGGCCGCAGAGCGATCCGTGAACCCCGTCCCCACGCCGCCGACATAGGTCAGCCGGTTGTTCTTCCAGGCCGCGAGCAGCAGCCGCCCGATACCGCCCAACGCCGACGACGACGGCTCATAGCCGATGATGAAAAATCCTTCCGACTGGATGCACTTGATCTTGAGCCATTCGCCGCCCCGGCCGGATCGATACGGCACATTCCGGCGCTTCGCGATAATACCCTCGAGCCCCATCTCGCAGGCGACCGTGAGGAAGGCATCCCCATCCGCGTCCACCTCTTGGCTCATATTGATCCCGGGCCCGGCGCCGCTGATGATCTTGACGAGCCATTCCCGGCGCTCGTCCAGGCTGTTGCCCCGAAAGTCGACCCCATTGAGGTAGAGAAGATCGAACGCATACATCACCGCGAGGTCGGCTCTGCGCTTGCCGCCCCGCCCACCGAGCGCGTTCTGGAGAGCGGAGAAATCGGAAGCGCCTCGCTCGTCCAGCACAACCGCTTCCCCATCAAGGATAGCGCTCTCGACCGGCAGTGTCTTTGCTGCGGCGACAATCGTGGGGAAGCGATCGGTCCAGTCCTGCCCGCCGCGCGTGATGGCCCGCACTCGCCCATCGGGGTCAATGTGAATCGCCAGCCGGTAGCCATCCCATTTTACCTCGAAGGCCCATTGTTCGCCGCTGGGGGGCTTTGTGGCGAGCTTCGCCAGGCATGGCTCTATGCGTTCCGGCATCGAGGCGGAGAAGAAGCTTGCCTGCCGACGATCTATCGCCGGCGAGGTGACGGGTCCTCGCTGGACAGCCGACCCCGGGCCTGAACGCAAAACGCGACGCGCGCACACAACAACTACTCCACCACGCGCACGCAACGCCGCTCGGTCAGAAACGTTCCGATGCACAAATTTGTGGAGGAGAAAGCCCCGCCGGACGGCGGCTCCGACGGGGCGCGCGCAGCGCAAACGCCCTGCCCCTTGCACCATTACGAGGGAGAGAACCGATCGCGGTACGGGTCTGTTCGCCGGCCATCACAGCCATCTGAGCCCCGACGAGCGATTTCGCGAACGCAGCATGATCAGCTCATGCCCGCCGGCCCCCTGTCATCGCCGGGCCCGGCCATTGATCGTGTCATTGCCGCCCAGCCCGAGGATGTATCATTCCCCTGGTGCCGTTCAGCCGAGGCCGAGTGGACCATGAACAAGACCTTGTGCGGCCATTTACGCGGTGTCGGATTCTTCACCCGCGCGGGTATCGGCCTTGCCCGTGCGAATGCCCACGCTTCACAAAAGTTCGAGAGCGCATGATCGCCAGCGTAACGTTTTCGGCGTCGGTTTATGCCGGTTTTCGGTGTTTGCGAGGCGCCGCGGACCGGCGCCTCATGAATCCGATTTTGCGCCCTTCATCCGAGCCGAGCGGGAATGATGACTGTCTCGCTCGCCGCCGCCGCCCGAAACCGTACTGCGCCGCCGGAGGTCGGATTGGGCCGGCTTCTTGATTTCCAACGGAGCCTTGGCATTTTCGTGCGCCGAGCMCGGCCCGCCTTGCCGAATACTGGCGGGCGTCTTGGTCGAGGTGGACATCGCTTCCTCCTATCGATCCTGCTGGTAACCTTGGTTGGTTGTGTTCTGCCGAATATTGGCGTGCCGACCGGTCTTGTCGGAGCGTTCCTGGGACCGCTCCTTCGCCTGGTTGACCGGCTCCGTGGCGTTGCCGCCGGGGCCCTGGTCGCTGCGGTTTTCAGGGGGTACGGGTAAAGTCTTGTTGGTCATGTCGAAACTCCTCGCAAACGACGCACTCCCTTCAGGATACGACTTCGGAAAGATCAGACCGGCTGGGGTGCGGCACCTCATCGAAGCGTCTGCGGCCCTGTTCTTCCCGATCGATCGGGCGGCCGCTCGTCATGATGGCATCCGCGATCGCCGCAAGCCTGCCTGAGGTCTGAACGGCGACAAGCGTCTCGCCCCGCCTGACGGTTTCGGCAACGATGCCGGCTTCGCGATCGTCCAGCCCGGCACGCGTCAGCGCACCGATCAAGGTCCCTGCCGCGGCCCCACTGACGCCGCCCAGAGCGGTGCCCGCAATCAGCCAGCCTGCCGCAAGCACTGGGCCCACGCCAGGGATCGGTAAAGCAATCAAGGCGCCGAGCAAACCCGCTCCGCCTCCGATCACGCCCCCGGTCTCGGCCCCTTTCTCGATCGCGTCATGCGGGCCAATAATACTGATCTGGTCGGCGTCCAGGCCCGCAGCATCGAGTCCCCTCACGACGGAAGCAGCGTGATCGTAGCTGGGATAGGATTTGATGAGAGTGTCTGCCATGAATCGCTCCTTCGCTGGACCGTATTCATGACGAACCCGCGTTCCCCGGGCTTGTTCCCCTCCGCATCAGCTGCGCCCCGCGGCCTGCCGACGAACTATCGCCGGCGATTTGACGGCCCCTCGCTGGACAACCGAGCCTGAGCCCGAACGCAGAACACGACGCGCGCACACAACTGCTTACTCCGACACTCGACCTGACACTGAGGGGACGGGAATCGTTCCGGCCGCAGCACTCGCCCCTTCCGAGGAAGTGCAAAAATTAACATTCGATAAGGCTTCGCCAAAAGCAGGGTCATATCATTCCCCTCTGAAAACAGGGGTTGCCGTGATGTCGACCTTCAGCAGCGTAGTGTTTTTGCCCTGGTTTGGACCGGCTGATTATATCTGCCTTCGCCAGATGAAAGATGGCGATTATCTACCGCCCACATATCAAGACTGGCTGACGCGGGCAGTGGCCCAGGC
>NZ_JBFTZN010000136.1:0-14542 GCF_056406775.1 Allobosea sp. P1_A7 | reverse complement strand
GGGCCGAGGACGCCCCGACGAACTGAAGCCCAAGCCTCCAACGCGTTCTTCAAGTTCACTCCGCCGATGCGGTGAAAAACACGCCACGGCTCGCCGCGCCGTCGCCCCAGATGCTCATTCAGCCAAGCCTTCATGAATACGACGGGTTAGGTAGGCCACAAACAACGCGACTAGCTTCCCTCCCAGGAGGGGAAGACCAGGAGCGCGAACAGGGCAATGGCGAGCGCGAGATTAACAAGACCGAGCATAGCCACGGTAATCCCAGAACCAAAACGGAGAGGTGGAGCTCTGCGACATCAAAGGCTATCGGAACTCAGCTGCCACGGCTGAGATTGATCGTGACCCGCGTCAGATAGAGCTTCCCCTCTCACTCCCCCAGCCTAGGCGGCCCGATGGCTGCTCCGCAAGAAGAAGTGATGCCCGGATCGTTCTCCTCGGCGTCGCGGATGAGACGAGCCTCATGGATGTCCTTGCGGGTGATGCCTATATCGGCAGCAGTCGCCTTGGCGTTCCCATCGAGAACGCCAGCGCCACGACCATCTCGTCCAGTGGCTACTTCGCCCCGCTCCTGCGCGGCGTCGTATTCGTCAGCAAGACGGCGCTTCGCCCTCGCCTCGATCTCCAGAGCATCTGCCTGCGCCAGGTGATCCCGTAAATGTTCTGTCCGGGAACAATAAGGCCACCGCATCCACGCCGCTGCGCTAGGGGCGCAAACGAGCGCACCGCTTCCAGGACAGACGCGGTGGGCAAGGGAAAAGGGATATTTCTTCGCAGAATATCCCTCAGGCCAAAAACTCTTCCAGACCAAAACCTTCTTCCAGGGCAGAAGAAGGTCGAGGTTCCAGACGGGAACCTCAAGGCACGCGCTCACAGAATGTCCGCGTCACAGCCTCGACCGATGCCGAGCATTTCGGAGAAGATGGGCGCCAGGGCCGCGTCAGCGAACGGCTTGTCCTAAAGCCCAGCGATATGCCGGTGAGGCTCGATCGTCAGACCGCAGCTCCATCGGCCATCCTGGTGCACCAGGACGGGGCACGGTCCTTCCCGCACGCCCGCATAGTCCCTCGCCAGCCGGCAGGGCTTGATGATGCAGCATTGGCCGCAGCCGTTGCAGGGAGCGCCGAAGCCAGGGTACTGCGGATCTGTCACTCGGCGGCCTTCCAGCCTTCGAGATAATGCCGCATCGACTCGCGCTCGGCCGCCTCGATGTCACGCAACCGCGCAAACTCCTCGGGCGGCAGATGCTTCTCGATGCAGTCGCGAACGAGGCCGCGCAACCGTCCAGGCTCGATCGCGTCAAGCTCGACGCTCTCATCACCGCCGCCCCATGATTTCGCACGCGAATCGGTGCTCTTGGTCGGGCGCGTCGGCAAGCCCCAGCGCGCGATCTGCCTCGGCGTGACGGCGACGCGCTCGAAGATGATGTTGGCGGTCGGTGCCAGATCGTTGAGCGTCTCCTCGATCTTCTCGGCCGCATTGACGCCGGACGGATCGAAGTCGCCGAAGTGGTAGATGAAGCAGTCCCTGTCCTGCTGCTCCATCGACCCGGCTGCCGAGTGCAGGAACGACAGCGAGGCGTAGCCCCGCGACACCATCAGCGGCACGTCGAACTCGTCGGTGACATCGACCACGACGCCGGCGAGCGCGTCCTTCTCCAGCCAGATCTCGACATAGGCGTCGGCATCGGTCCAGAGCGACTTGCGGTAGCCTCGGGCGGCCCATGAAAACGCGTGCTCAATGCCTTGGAAGGTCGTCGGCTTGCGCATCCAGCGCGTATTGTCGGCGAGCCATTCATAGGGGAGCAGGCCGTCGCGGCGCATGTCGGCGAGCAGGCTCTGGACCTTGCTGTAGCCGTTCTCGGTCTTCTCGATGATGCCGCGCACGGTGGCCTGATAGAACACCTGGCGCACGGTCATCGGATATTGCTCGGCGACGATGGTGTAGAGCGCCTCGCGACGCTCGACCATTTCAGCCCTGGTCGCCCGAACCCGCTTGTCGGGCTAGCCATAGCGCGGTTCATGACTGCGTCCTCCTGTGGATCCCGATGGTTGCGAGGAAGGCCTTGGCCTGCGCGACACGGTCAGTGCGCCAGGCGGACCAGCAGTCGTCGTGCAGCCAGACATGATCGGGCGGGATGCCAATGGCGAGCAGCACGCCACCCACCGGATCCGGACTGCCGCAACTGCCGCAGGCTGTGGGCGGGGAACTGACTGGATTGCGGTATTGCCACTGCGCGAGACAGGCCTGGTAGGCGACGTCTTCGGCCTCGGCCCTCGACTTCCCCAACTCGATCAGCCGAGCCACATCGCGCTCAAACGTCAGGACCACATCGCTGACCGGTACAAGGTAGGATTTGGGTTTAGGTGCTGCGGCAGTTGCGGCGTTTGCGGCACTTCGCCCGGGTGGCGAGGCGCGTGTTTCCGGTTCCACCGCTGCGGCAGTTGCGGCGTTTGTGCCTGGAAGCTGAAACCGCCTGTAGCTCACGCGCTGGCCTCCTGGACCAGCCGCACGCGGCGAGGACGGCCTGGCTCGTCCTCGATCCAGCCATGCGAGGCGAGGATGGCGAGGGCTTCGTCTGCCGTGGCCTTGATGCGGAAGGCTGGCGGGGCGAGCTTGCCAATGTCGCGGACGCTGAAGACGTCCTCGCCGCGCTTGCGCATCCAGTCCAGAAGCTGCTGGGCGCGGACAAGGCGCGGATCGGTGCGAGCAGCCCGCTGAAGGCGG
Source organism: Allobosea sp. P1_A7 (assembly GCF_056406775.1). Lineage (NCBI taxonomy): Bacteria > Pseudomonadati > Pseudomonadota > Alphaproteobacteria > Hyphomicrobiales > Alloboseaceae > Allobosea > Allobosea sp. P1_A7. Next base: position 11,818 of record NZ_JBFTZN010000136.1, on the reverse strand, counting down.
AGGGCTTCGTACACATACCAGTCGGCCAGCGTCAGGGCTGCGCGCATGGCGTCGGAGCCAATCTCGGTCGCCCGGACGTGGTCAACAATCGTGAGCACGCCTGCGATGCGCGCCGCGTGCTCGGCGATCTTGGCCGCGAAGTCCTCCACCGGATGAAGCTCGCCGCCAGCCCCGCACTGCCMTTCGATGTGATCATAGAAGGCGCGCCACGCGATGGTGGAGGCCTCGGTGATGGTGAGCACACGCGGCTCGAGCTCGTTTCTGCGGTCCTCGGCCAGCGGCCATGGCGCTTCGAGGATCGAGAGGATGCGCGCGCCGTAGGAGCGGATCGCGTCGTTATCCTCGGCCTCAACATCGCGATAGAAACGAGTGCCGGCGATGCTATCGGGCGCGGCCACCAGCACGCGCGACAAGAGGCCCTGGTCGCGCAAGAGCGGATCGGCGAGGAACTGCGCCGCTGCGTCGGGCTGCACCATTAGGTGCATGGAAAGCCGGCGGCCGTGGAGGATCGTTACGCCGTCGAGCGCGCGAATGCGCTTGATTGGCTGCCCGTCCCACATTTCCGAATAGCCGGCAGCGGTGCGAAGCCGGTTGTCCGGCGACATGCCGTGCCCGCCGATGAACATGCCACCCTCGGCGGTGAAGATGCCGAGCGCCGCCGGTGCATTGACCCATGCCTTCACCAGCCCCTCGATCGTCGGTTCGGGTGCCGTAAGGAACGGGTAAAGCGGGCGCTCTGGTTCGGGACCGAGTTCGACCAACGCCTTCCGCCGGGCGTCGAAGTCCGTCTTGCGGTCGCCCTCGATCTTCTTCTTCTCCCCGCTCCAGGCGGCAAAGGTGATCGACCACACGCGATGCTCGTTCTCGTACTCTTCCTTCAGCGCCTTTTCACGCTTGCGGACTGGCCAGAGGGCTTCGCTATCGGCTGAGTCTTTCTGGCTCCTGATGCCGCTATCGTCACGAAGTCGAGCGACAAGGGCCGTTTCTGGCCATAGGGCAACATCACATCGGCATGCGCCTGGCATGCGAGCGCGGCGACGGCGAGCACAGATTGCGCCGCGATGGCCTCCGGCACCTGGACCTTGCGCGCTATGGCTGCGGCAGCGCTAGACAGGACCGGTCCCAGCGACTCAATCGGAAAGCGCTCGGCTTCGGGCATGGGCGGGAAGAGCGGAATCGGGCCGTCGGCTGCCGGCTCTGCGTCGGGGTCGGCCGGCTCCGGTGTCGGATGGAATTCTCCAAGCCTAACCGCCTCATCGCTGCCATTGGCCCGCAGCGCGTCGTTGATATCCTTACCGGCCGTGGGCAGGAACACATGAACTTCGCGGCCAGCCGCATGCCACCGGTCGCCGACGGCCTGCGTCGCCCTTTGACTGGCACCGCTTTTAACCATCTCTCCCAGAACCCCAATGGCATCGATGTCCGGCATGACGGGAAAGTCCTTGATCGCGTCGGCCGAGCCCGTCGCCCAGACCGGCGAGATCCCGGCCGCGCGCGCTGACAGGCACGTCTCGATGCCTTCCCCGATCACGATTGTCCTGCTGGAGCCTTCGATGCTTTCAAGCTTGATCGCAGCGCCGCCGACCGGACCCATCATCTTCCGATCGACCTTGGAGCCGTCAGCGGTCARCGCGGTGCGGTGGATGGCAACGAGCTCGCCGGTGTCGATGCTATGGAATGCCGCGACCATGCAGGGGTGACGGGTGTTCTTGCCGAACGGGCATGACGGATGAAACCGGATCACGGCCATCGCCATCTCGTCAGCCAGTTCGAGGCCGCGCGACCGGAGGTAGACCTCGGCGAGCGTGCCGCGCGGATCGACCGATTCATTCCAGATCGCGATGGCGCGCTGCTTGTTCTGCTCGGCGTCATCCCGAACGGGGGCAGCCTGGCGTACGCGCGGGTTGCTCATGATGCGAGGCATCGACCTGTCGTCGATGCCAGCGCGAGTCTTCACATAGTCCCGGCAGGCCATCGGATCGTCGCCGGCGTGGCTGTGCACCACGAAGCCGCCAGGATGGTCCGGCGCGATCTTGACCGCCATCGACCTGTCGGCAGGACTATGGCCCGGCCCCGGCGCGACAAGCTGGCCGCCGGTTATCTCGCCGCCGAGGGCGCGCTGAAGGTGGGGGAGTGTCAGCATGACACCTCCGACGAATAGGGTGATCTGAATGCGAGACCATCGTCCGCTGCGATCTGCTTCGCTTTCGCGACAGCGCCGTTGGCAGGTGGGAAAAGCGGGGCGGCGTTCAATTGCCTGCCCTCTTAGACCCAACGGCGCGCTCGAATATCTCGCGCGCCAGATCTTCCGGAACGTCGCAGTCGAGTCCCTCGGCGCGGAGGATGATCCCGCGAAGGCGGAAACCCGGCGATACCTGTTTCACGGTGGTGTACCAGGCGCATCCGAGCGGCGCGGGCGGACGCCGCTCCACCAGGAGCGCCGTCTCGATCTCCGCCGGCGACGCCACCCGCAGGCGATGGGAGCGGTGCTGCTGGCGGCGGAAGAATTTTGCGTCACCTTCGATCGTGGCGACGTTCCCTTCCGCCAGTCGCTGCGCGAGCAGGAAGTCGGGATGGTGTAAGCCGGTGATGGGCATGCGATGGCCTCCCCTGGTCGAGGGGGCCGCGAACGGGACGAGCAGGGCCTGGTCGCCTAAATTACACGCTGTGTGGACGTGCAAGTTTGCGGGCCGCCGCCGCTGGTTAGCGCCAGTTGGCGGCGGTTTCAGTTGAAGGCGGCTGGCGCGCGCGGCGTTGATCTGCCGGTCCGGTGTCTCTCGATCATCTCGAAAGCCTTGCCGAGATAGCTTTCCGAATCTGCGTGCTGGCGATTGCTTTTGTCGGCCTGGAAGACCCGATAATCCAACCTGATGGGTTTCGCATTTATAAGGTTCATGATTACGCGGCCTCCTTCTCGGAGACAGCTTCGAGCGAGCGGATATAGCGCTCGATCTCGGATGCCCGGATGAAGGTCCGGCGGCCGTTGCGAACCGCCTTGAGACGGCCGGCGGCGAGTTCGGCGTAGCCCTTGGTCGGCTTGAGCCCCGCCAGCGCGATGCCCTTGAGAAAGGGGATCAGCGGATCGACGGGTGGGATGAATGCAGTGTCCATCGTTCGTCCTCAATCACCCGCGTTTATCGGAACGCAACTGGCGGGTGAGGACGAAATTGGCGGCGATTCGGCTACACTGCGATTTGTTCAATTGTTCGCGTCGAAATGGCCCGAACAATTCGCCAAACAATTCAGGCCCGATTGTTTCGGCCGCGCTTTAAACTCATCGTGTGCGATTGCCAGAGTGCGTAGAACGAATCATGTGAGACGTCGGGCCTGTGTTTCTTCCGCCACGTCTGGCTTTCCCGAATGGGGGGACAAACGCCATTGTGCGCATGCTTCAACGCTTCAATGTCTGAAATCGTTGCGGCTCGTGATTTCGGCGCAGCCGCCTTTTCCGGCAATTGGCCACGGATAAATCGTTCCAGTTCATCTCTGCGAACAAAAACAGGCGCCCCGTTGGTTTCGGGACCAGGACAAACGAGGTAATGCACATCCGTCCGAAGGCCAGGTGACCCAAACGACTCTTGGGCCCACTTTGATCGCCCAGCTAGCTCGGCGGTCTCTCCAGTCGCGACATCTCGGATCAGAGCGCGCACCAAACCCGATTCCAACGCAGAGCGCAGAAGTTTCTCAACCCGGCGTCGAGAGGCGTTGTAAGCCAAGTTCGCGTCGTCAGATGACGAAACCCAGCCGTTTTCGTCGCGAACGATGTCATCCCTCAATGCGCGCTGATATTTTTCACTATCTTCGAGCGTGATCCAGGCCCGCTCAAACGCGTCAGCCAGCCAAACGTGTTTATCGGGAAGGGTGTGAGCAGCGGCCAACGTCAACCTCCATGAAAGAAAGAACGGCCTGGGGCCGCTCGCATCGATTTGGTCAACCCACCACGGTGCCATTCGGACCGCTCGTTCCAATGCTTGCCTCGAGCGTGTGAACCGGCATTCTTTCACCACTCAGCACCGAGTTGTGGTAGATGGGGCAGGCGCGCGGTGGGGCGCGCTTTTCCCCTGGCCGGGATAGTCCCATCCGTCTCGGTCGATTAGCCGGCGCTCGCTGGCTTCATCGGAATTACCTTGGCGCCAGTGCGCAGGAGGTCGAGGTGGTCCGCCCACCATTGGCTCATGCGGGTGCGCTCGTCCCAATGGCGGCCCCTGGCGTAGGCGCGTCGCACCGCATCTTGGTCCTGATGGGCCAGTGCCCGCTCGATCGCATCAGGCGACCACAGGCCGGACTCATTCAAGAGCGTGCTCGCGGTCGCTCGAAAGCCATGGGGCGTCATCTCGTCCTTGGCGTACCCAATGCGGCGGAGGGCGGCATTCATGGTGACATCGGACATCGGGCGCGAGGCTGAGCGCAGCGACGGGAACAGCAACGGGCTCCGGTCCTGAACCTCACGCAGTTCCTTAATGATGGCCAYGGCTTGCCGGGGCAGCGGCACATGGTGCTCGCGGCGCATCTTCATGCGCTTGGCGGGGATGATCCAGATAGCTTCCTCTAGATCGAACTCCGTCCATTCGGCAAAGCGAAGCTCCCCCGGCCGCTGGAATAGAAGAGCCATGAGCTGGAGCGCGGCGCGGGTGCCGGGCTGGCCTTCATAGGCGTCAATGGCGCGGAGCAACCCGGCGAAGCCCTTGGCATCAGTAATTGCAGCCCTGCTCGTTGGCTTCGGGGCCGCGAGCGCGCCCCGCAAGGCCAGCGTCGGATCGTCCGCGACCTTGCCGGCGGCGATGGCGTAGCGATACACCTGGCCAATCACTGAGCGCAACCGCTTCGCGGTTTCGAGGCGCCCCCGCTTCTCCACCTTCCGAAGCGTCGCAAGGATTTCGGCCGCACTGATTTCAGAGATAGCGCGCTTGCCCAGGTCATCGGTCGCGAAGGCCAGCAGCCAGTCAAATTTCTCCAGCGTGCCCGCAGCCTTGCCCTCGCGCTCTTTCTTCCCCCGGAGTTCGGCGGCGAACGTGGCGAAGGTGGCGGCCCGGTTTTCCTGCTTCGTGATGCGATCGAGGCGCTTCTGTGCGGATGGATCGCGTCCGCCTCGCAAATGGTCCTTGGCGACCTCTCGCGCGGCTCGTGCCGCTTTCAGGTCGATGCCAGGATACGGGCCGATGGCGAGCTTCTTTTGCTTGCCGTCGAAGCGGTAGGCCATGCGCCAGAGCTTCGCGCCGTTCGGCATGATCCAGAGTTGCAGGCCGCCGCCGTCCGAAAGCTTGGTCACTTTCGTCTGCGCCTTCGCGTTCCTGATGGCCGTATCTGTCAACGGCATGTTGGCCTCGCAATTGATGGCCTCGGGCTGAGGACAACAGGAAGGCCAACAAATCGGCCGACTGTCAATGAACGCCAGCGAACACCACTGACGCCTAAAGACAGCAAAACCGGCCTTTTAGGGCCGGTAGCGATCGTCTGTGAACATAGATGATTGAAAGTTTGGTAGCGGGAGACCGACTTGGCCGCTACACACACTCGAAGTACAAAATGAGAACCATGCTGAGAACGCCAATATTTTCAGGGCCTTCGGTCCCGTTCGAGCTTATGCGCGTCGCCGTCTGACAATCAGCATCTGCTCTTCGCATTCCCAATTGACCCCGCTCGCATCCAAGTCACGAAGGAGGAACCGAACCACAGCACAAGCCAAGGAGGGCACGGTGGTCAGCATCCCAGTAACCAGCAGCTTCGTCGGCCAGCAGATCGTCTCCTATGACGAGGCCCTGCCGCTCGTGGCTCGCTATGTCCGCCTGTGCGATCTCGACCCGAACGAGCGTCGCAGGATCCCGCCTATTTCGACGCCCTGAAGTGCGGGCTCGTCGGCCCGGCTGAAGGCGCTCCCGTCTACATGCTGTCCGAGGGCATCGCGACCCGATCAGGGGCATGCTGCGCAATGCCGGACTTCCGGTCGACCGCAAGACCCCGGCCGAACGTGACCTGATGGCCGAGGTCGGCTCCGCGCTGGAGAAGTACAACGGCTACCGGACCACCGCCACGGCGGGGAAGGTCTATGCCGCGCTGAAGGAGGAGGAAGGCTGCTTCTTCGTCCATATGCGCGAGCCCCGCCAACATCGCCAGGACCAGTGCGATCCTGCGCGACCTGCTGCCCGAGGCTGCGATCACGACCCTGTTCGTCGAGCGCCCCGATGCAGAACGGATCACCAGCAATGACGCGGACGCGGGCGTGGAGACCATGCCCTACGATGTCCGGCTCACCAATGACGGAACGCTCGAACAGCTCGTCATCCAGTGCGAAGCCTTCGCACGATCACTTCCTACAAGCGCTGAGTGCCGTGACGATTGCGACGATGGCTATTTTGGCCCGCACTGTGCGGAGAAAATAGCGCCCCGATCTGCCCGGTTCTTCAACATCGCCCAGAGCATCACTCCCCGCCCAGTCGCATCGAGATGAAAGCGGTACACGTCGACCTGACCGAGCGGATACGTCAACGCCAGTGTAAAATCCTTGTCGTTGTCGCCTTCGATTTTCGTGATCTCCGCGCCGTCACCCAAGGCTGAAAATGGGAGCCCGACGGAGCCCTTGATGATCAAATCGTATCGTTTGCCGGTGCGGCTGACGGTCACAAAACCATCTGTTATGCCGTCCTCCTCCCAGTCGGCTGGAGGGGTGAGCGATTTGCCGACGATGTTTTTGCAGGTCGTAATAACAGTTTGCGCGCTCGCCGCGTGTCCTGCGAAGACAGACGCCAGGATCAGGATGAGAGCCGTCCTTCGGGGCAGGTGCATTGCATCCCTCGCTACATCCGGACTCGTGGACAGGATGTTCCATTTTCCAGGCGATGAAGACAAGCGATGCTGATCTGCAATTAATTGCATTTGCTCATTGACCACGGTAGCTCCACAGTCAGACTGAGATATCGGCCCAAGTCTCGTCATTACTGCGGATGTGACGATAGACGTCGTGCTAGACGTGATGCGGTCGAGGGGGGAGGCGCAGTTGCCGGTGAAGCGGTTCCACCTCTGTCGGGTTTCGGCGTCGTTATCGTCCCGCCGGATGCGAAGTGCGTCGCTGGTGCCCTCCACGCAACCGGCAATCCATTTGGGTTCGGCGTATGCCAGAATAGCCAGAACACTGGGGTCGACGTGCAAAATGCAGAACACCCCAAGCGTAACGGGCTTACCTGGGTAATGCGTGATGCCCACGCTACTCATCGCCCATGGGACACAGGGAGACAGCCTTGGCAGGCGGTGTGACAGTCTGGGCCGGCGGCGCTGCAATCTGGCCATGCGCGGCGGTCGTGAGAGCACTAGCAGCGGCGGCGACGATGATGGCGGTCTTGACGCTCACGGTGCGATGGGCCCCGTTGAATGATGTCTAGGAATAACGGGGAAGGTTCCCCAAGGGCCTTCGCAGCATCCGTTATGGTCGACCTATACGGCTCGGATCGGACCTCCCCGATTTACGTTGTCGCTACGTCGGCCGCTTGTTATTATCGGCCAAAATCTGCTCGCCCCAGCCTAGGGTGTTGTACTCGGCCCAGACATGAGCGGGGAGTTCGACGGCTTTGCGACGTGACCTGGTCTCCCTGCCGACGACCCGAGCGGGTATCTCGCGATTAGTCATCAGTCGCGTGGCCAGCGCCGGGATACCGGTTGCGCCTCTCCTGAGCGAGGTCGGCCTGTCCGAGGAGATGCTCGCCGATCACGAGCAACGAGTGCCTGCCCGGCGTCAGGTCGCATTTTTGGACCGGGCCGCGACCGCGCTTGAGGATGACTGCCTTGGCTTCACCCTGGCGGAGGAATTCGACCCCCGTGCTCTCGGGCTGCTGTACTACGTGATGGCGTCGTCGCAAACGCTCGGCGAGGCACTGCAACGAATTGCCCGGTACAGTTCGATCACCAATGAAGCGCTGATCTTCAGCATTGCAGAGGGAAGCGAGCTCACCATCACTCTGACCTACGCCGGCCTTCCCCGCCATTTCGACAGGCATCAGGCCGAGTTCTGCATTTTTGGAGCAATCCGGATTTGCCGCATCCTGACGGGATCAAACCTCGTCCCGCAACGCGTCTCGATCGCTCACCACCGATCGGGAGATACGACTGCGATGTCACGGTTTGCCGGAACGAAAGTGGAGTTTGGCGCAGGTGTCGATGCCTTCGTTCTGCACGCTGACACGCGCGAACGCCCGCTCGTGAACGCCGACCCTTACCTCAATGAGCTCATGCTGACAGATTGCGAGGCGGCATTGTCGTCCCGCACAAGCAATGCGAGCCCGCTTCGGGTCAGTGTCGAGAATGCGATCGCTCCGCTGCTGCCTCATGGAAAAGTTCGCGCGGAATTCATAGCCCGTCACCTGGGCATGAGCGAACGGACGTTTGCGCGAAGGCTCGCCGAGGACGGCTTGAGCTTCTCGGAAATCCTCCAGCAGATGCGGCGCGACCTGGCTGTGCGCTATCTCAGCGACCGCGACCTCCATGTCTCGAAGATTGCCTGGCTACTGGGGTTTCACGAGGTCAGCGCGTTCTCGCACGCCTTCAAGCAATGGACCGGGCTGGCACCGAGCCAGGTGCGGTTGGCGGGCGTTCAGAGCTGATTGATGTCGTTTCGCCAGGCCGGACGTTCGTTTCCAAATATTGCTGCCGCTCGAGATCCGAATGGGACGGGAGTGCGTTCACCACGAGTGGCATCGCCGAGTTCTGCCTGCGCGAGGGGATCGCCTCGTCAAGTTACTATGGTTGGTCGAAGGAGTTCACCCCTCCAGCCCGGATTGCCGAACTCGAGCTAGCCTGGCGGAGTGACTGACGGCCACGCGCACCCTCAAGCGATCGCGGATCTGCGTTGACCGTCATCCGCGCGTGGCAATGAAACCCGGCGTTACAGATAGCCGAACTCCGATGGAGCCGAAGAAGGAGTTCTCCTCGGCCATCGAACTGATCCCCTTCCGCGCCGATCTTGGCGCTCCTGGGCCGAACTCAGGACCGGGATCGACGCCCAGATCACCAGGAACACAGCGCTCCATGCTACGGCCGGATATCAGATCGGGCTCAATGGCCGCTCGCACGCCTATGACGTCAGGCTAGGGTTCAAAGTGAGTTGGTAGCGCATCCTGCCTGTAAAGCTGTGAGCGTTCTGGAGACCTTTGCTGAAGGGGCGCAGACCGATGGGCGGGACATCTAAAGGGCGATTATCGTTGCCGGTCGGCGGCGGTATCTTCCGCTCCCGAACCATCGTTAGAAGCCCTTCGACGATGCATGTAATGGGCGCTTGACGGCCTGAGCGACTGCGGTGGCGATCTTCTGCGCCACGCCACTTTCGAGATCGATGGCGTTACCGGAATGCAAGTCAGCCTCGTAAATGGCGGACCAGATAATGGCGGCCGTCTTTCCCTCCATGAGGCGGCTTGTAATTCTGAGCTTGCCATCGGCAGACCGGATCATCCCTTCAAGGATGTGCGGGGCGCCGAGCTGACGCCGGACAGCGGATGGTTGCAGCGCCAGAGCATCGAAAGCCTCGCTTCGAACGATGGTCAGCTCCCGAAACGTAGCGAGCTGCGAGAGCATTTCTTCGGAAAGACCGGCTGCGAAGACGCCGGTCTCTGGCGTCGGGGACAGGTTGACGAAGGGCTTTACGAGAAGGGAAGGACCCGAGGGAGTAGTCAATGACGCGGCCGGTCGTGATTGGTCCGCCATCACCATGACCGCCACAAAGGTACCGATTGCCAGTGCAATGGCCGAGCCGACGAGCCAGGGGCGCCTGAGCCAGTCGACGTAGCCTGGACGGGGTTGGGCTATCGGCTGCGGTTGGGGCAATGAGAGCGGTTGGGCAAGCAACTGATCGTCCGGTCGCCATGAGAAGCTCGGCACGTAGCTTCCCTTGGGAATTTCGATCAGCACCCGGTCTGTCTTGCCTTCGAGAAAATAGTATCGCTCCAAGGCGCGCCTGAGCCGGCCGGCCTCGATGCGCACGACCGGATCGTTCAGAATGTCGATATTCGTATCTCGGCCAAAGACTTCGACCGCGATCGAATAGGCTTTGATGCGGCCTGCCCGGCCAGCGAGCGTCTGCTCAATCACATAGGACAGAAACCGCCGCACCCGATCGGGAGCGTTGAAATCGCGACTGGCCAAAATGCAATGCAGTTGCGCGCGGATATCGGCTTCGCATGGCGCGGGCACCGGTTGGGAGCCCGAGGCATCAGAAACACAACTCGATGTCGTTTGCCGTTCCATGGAGTATTTCTCCCGCACGTCAAACCCGCCATGCGCATGATGATCAGATGGGGCGACCGCAGTGACCCCGGTTAGGTTTATTCGTCCAGGGCTCGCCGCCATTCATCCTGCATCGAGCAATATTCGTGCCCGACCGATCGCCACACGCTTGGCGAACCACGAGCGCTCGTCACGACAAAAACCGGCATCAACGCTAACTCCTTGGGATCAGTGAACCGCTTGCCGCCCCCTGTCGCCCAGATCACCATGTTTGAAACGAGGCTGCCTGCCTCCGACTGAGCTATTCGTGGCCGGCCGCTTATGGCCCCGAATACGCGCGACATAGCTGGCGAAATCACGTTAACTCCGGAACGTATCGTTTTTGCGACATGCGAGCGCCCCGTTGGAAATCGGCAAGCTCCGGACAGTCCAATTTTCGCATTCACATAGAGCCAAGTAATCAAAATGCCGCATTCCGGAATATTCGGAACTTCCACGGGGGATGGCGCTGACTATTCGGGTTCACTGCTGTTGCTTGGTGTGTGACAGGTAAGCTGGCCTACCCCCTAAACTCGGAGAGCATCATGCGATTAGGACTTGTATCCACGGCCGTTCTTGCGACCTGCCTGGCGACGTCTGCCTTCTCAGCCGACCTTCCCAGCCGCCAGGCACCGCCGCCGGTCCCGATGGTCTACGCTCCTGTCTTCACCTGGACCGGACTTTACGTCGGCCTCAACGCCGGCATGGGCTGGGCTAACTCGGGTAACATCACCGTCACCGGGCCGACGGCTGGTTCTTCCGGAATTCTGGGCGGCAACGGCGGCGACGGCGCGTTCGTCGGCGGCGGCCAGATCGGCTATAACTGGCAGTCCGGCGCATGGGTCTACGGTCTCGAGACCGATATCCAGTATGTCGGTTCGAGCGGCAATGTCTCCTGGGGGCAGTACACCTGGTGGGCAAACAGAGGCGGTGGTGACGGCGGCTATTTCGGCACCGTGCGCGCCCGCGTCGGTTACGCCTTCGATCGGACCCTAGTCTACATCACGGGTGGTCTGGCCTATGGCGGCCTGAACAGCAACCCGTTGACCGGCAACACGACAAGCAACGCCGGCTGGACCATCGGCGGCGGCGTCGAATACGCCTTCACCAATAACTGGACGGTCAAGCTCGAAGGTCTCTACGTCGATACGGGCGAGGGCCGACAGACCAGGGCCTTCAACAACCCCGCGGGCGGCGTGCTGCCGGCMGGAATTTATACCGCAACCACCAGCGGCGGCGGCGGCGGCGGGATTGTTCGCGCCGGCGTGAACTACAAGTTCTGAAACGCGTCGGGTGGAACTCCTGTGGCCTTGTTGGACATAGGCTGCCCGCACGTCGATCCAGCGATGTTGCATAGAGAATTTGCGCATCGTGCTAACAACGCGTTGCTACAGAACAATTCATGTTGAAAGTGTAGCAACGATATTCGAGGAACTTCGATGACCAAATCAGCTATTGTTATTGTCTCGATCGCTTTGCTTTCAGCCGGCGGCTGCGTTGGTGTTGGCAAGGGCAAGGGCAAGGCGCCCCCGCCGGTTGCAACGCCTATCGTCACCAAGGGCTAATGGATGAT
>NZ_JBFTZN010000135.1:0-14685 GCF_056406775.1 Allobosea sp. P1_A7 | reverse complement strand
CCTGAATCCAGGCCGGTATTGACCAGGTCGGCTTGTGCGAAGGAATTGCGCCCGGCGAGATTGAAGGACTGGCCGACAAGGAAATTGGCGTAGGCCTCCTTGCCGAAACGGCCTGTGTAGAGCGCGCCGACATTCGCTCGCGTGCCACCCTCGACCCGATCATAGCCGGAGAACTTGCCGCTCCACTCGAACAGGTTGGTGTCGTCGAAGACGAGGCTTTGCGCATCTTCGTTGGCGACCCGCAAGACATTCGTCTCGTTCGGACGTGCAWCGAACTGGGCGACTGGCTCGATGATATGCGTGCCCCACGAGGTCTTGGCCACGAAGGGGTAGCGGTACATCAGGCCGACCGCCGGCATGACGCGCCCGAAGACATCGTCGGATGTGTTGAAGATCGAGGAAACGTTGGCGTTGGAAAAGCCGGTCGTCGACGGATTGACCGAGAAGATATCCGCGCGAACCGACGCATACGGCGTCCAGACCTGGCCGAGCGAATCGATGAAATTGCGCCGCCAGGACACTTCCGCTGTTGCGCGCGCCACCGAACCGCCGATGCCGCGCACCAGGCACTGGTCTTTCTGGTAGACCGCGCAGCCATCATAGAGCGGGTTCGGCGTCGTGATCAGGAAGTTCTTCTGGGCCGGAATCTGCTGGAAGGCAGCGGCGTCCCGCGTGAGGCTYGTGACGTTCACATTGAACGCCAGTTCACCGCCAATGACGTCCGGCTTGTGCACCCGCTTGTTGTAGTCGAATACCGGCAGGACGAGCGGCTGCTGCTTCTGCCAATCGGACGACGTCAGGGGTTGGAAATAATAGCCACGCAGGTCGAACCAGGCATTCGGGCTCTGGCCGTTGAGATAGCCCGTAGAGATCGATTCCTGCAGGTAGGTCGTCGAGCTGATGCTCTCGCTTCGGATGCGATAGTTCTTCCAGAACCAGCGGTCCGTCGACATCGCGACGTCCCAGCCGTAGGTCCAGCGCGGATTCAAATAGAATTTGCCAGTGGTTTCCAGCGAGCCGCGGAAATCGCTGTCGCGCGCGCCGTACGGCGTCGGCTGGAACGCATCCGGCTCCGCCTGGAAGATGCCGGCTGCACGGATGTTATAGGACCCGTTGACGAGCCGGTGACGCCACTCGGCCTGGCCAAGGAATCCCTGCCGCGAGAGATAGGTTGGCGTGACTGTGAGATCGTAGTTCGGGGCGAGGTTGAAGAAATAGGGCAGGCCAACACCGAAGCCGAGCGCGCTGGTGTTGATGAAGGCCGGCGACAGGAAGCCGCTCTTGCGCTTCACCGTCGAGTCCGGGCCCGACATGTACGGGATATAGGCGATCGGAACCCCGGCGAATTCCAGCCGGGACGATTCGTAATAGATCGTCTGCTCGGACTTCTTATGGATAATCCGCGCCGAGCGGACCTGCCAGAGCGGCGGCTTTTCGGGCTTGTCCTTGCAGGGCTCGCAAGCGGTGTAGATGCCCTTCTCAAAGACGAAGGTCTCGCCGTCCGTACGTTCAGCCCGCGGAGCGGTAAACCGCGTCTTGTCCGGGTTCACGACGCGCAGCGAATCAATGAAGCCGTCGCGGAAATCGTCCGTCAGATTGAAGCGGTCGCCGGTGATGACGGTACCGTTCGATTCGGTGATCCGGGCATTGCCGCTGGCGATGACGCGCTTGCTGGCGCGGTCATAGGTGACCTTGTCGGCTTCGATCGTACGGCCCTGATAGAGAATCTGGACGTCGCCGACAGCCGAGACGCTGTTGTTCTTGTTGTCGTAGACCAACTCGCGCGCGTCGACGACCATGCGTTCCTGCGGCTTCGCCGGAGCTTGCGCGAAAGCGCTCCCTCCTGCCGTCAGGCAATAGGCCAAACTCGAGGCGAGGGCGGTCGCCGCGGCAAAACGAGCCATGCGTCTCACGCCAGAGGCCATATGCTCAATCCAAAATTAACCATAGGCACAGTACTAGTTACCCGTCTTCCTGGTGAAGGAGAGCGAGCGCCCCAAGCATCGTCCCCACAACCGCCGGCAACCACGCGGCCACCATGGGATTGACGATCCCTGATGCCCCGAGCTCTTCCGACAGCTGCGTCGCGACATAGAGCACGAACCCGGCCGCCACGCCACCTATCACCAATCTCGTAACACCACCAAATCTGAAAAATCTTAAGGAAACGGATGCCGCCACCAGGATCATGGCAACGAGCAGAAGCGGCCGCGCCTTGAGCGACTGATAGCGCAGCTCGTAGCGCGTGGAATCAAGGCCGGCCTTCTGCGTCCGTTCGATCACTGTCGGCATCGACCAGAACCCAACAGCGTCGGGCGGGGTGAAACTTTGCCGCACCTGGTCGGGCTCCAGAGTCGTCGCGAGCAGATAGGTCGTGTAGCTCTGTGGCTCTTCCGTGGCAGACACGACGCGTGCATCGGTCAATTCCCAATAGCCGCGATGCAGGATCGCTTCCCTTGCCTCCACGCGCTCGTTGAAGCCGCCATTCGCATCGAAGCTAAAGACAGCGACCTGGGAGAGGCCTGACGCGTCCGGCAAGGCTGCCGCAGCGCGAATAATCGCCTGCCCGTCGACGCTGCGCTGGCGAATCCAGATTTCCTGCGCTCCGGACGCCTGGGTACTCCTCGCGAAGAGCCTGGCTTCGAGGGCCGTCGCGCTGCGCTTCAGTTCGGCTGCGAGCGGGTTGTAGATCATGATCGAGACAAAGCCGATCACTGCTGCGACCAATGCGGCCGGCTGCAGGAATTGCCAGGCCGAGACGCCCACGGAGCGGGCCACCACGAGCTCAAGCTTCCGGCTTAGCGTCAGCAGTGCGAACATGCCACCGAACAGCACGGCAAAGGGAAAGATCTGCTCCGCCACCGCAGGCGCGCGAAACAGCGCGAGCCTGATGATTTGCGGCGTCGTCGCGAGCGGCGAATCGCCGGCACGGCGCATCAGCTCGACGAAATCGAGCGTCAGGATCAGAAAGAAGAAGGTGCTGAACACGCTGATGATGGCGCGTGTGAAGCGCTTCGTCAGGTATCGGCCGAAGGTCGAGACAAGCAGCATCAGGCGCGACGCAGGCGAGAGGGCAGGGCGGATAGCGACAGGATGATCGGCTCGAACAGCTTGTTGAGCCGCGGCCTCAGCGACGCGCCAAACATGATAAGGGCCGTAGAGCAGATGATTGTGACCAGGGGCAGAAGGTAGAGCAGGACGACTGCAAAACCCGATCTGACGCTGGCGGTCCACGCGGCGTAGGCGCCGATGCGGACCGCACCGACAATCAAAATCGCTGCCTGGATCGCGACATTGCGGCCCTGACGCGTCGTACGCGCTTCGCCGAGGGCGGCGAAGGCGACGAGCATGAACGCGATCGGGTAGAGCGGCGCCGAAAGACGATTGTGCAGTTCGGCGCGGAACCGCCCGGCCTGCAGCTTGTAATAGGCTTCATTGGGGTCCTGTCGCAGCAAGGCCCAGGTCGTGCGTTCGCGTGGCTTGTAGATCACCCTGTCGCCATTGCCTTCGCCATCGCCGCCTGTCGACTCGCCCGATAGAGCCGACAGGTTGAGCGCGTAGCGCTCGAAGGAGATGATCGAAGTCGACTCCTTGTTCTTGGCTTCGCGCTGGATGGTACCCTTCTCCAGCATCAGGAAGCTGTTGCCGTCCGATTCCACTGTCCGGCCGCGCTCGGCGATGTAGACGGAGGGTTGGCTGGGGTCGCGGCGGTCCTGCATAAAGATGCCGAGCAGCGCGTCACCCGAACGCTCGCGGTAGTGAAACGTCACTCCGGAATCGAGTGAGACGAACTGGCCTTCCTTCACGACATTGGCGACGAAATCGGCCCTGATCAGCGTGATCAGGTCCCGCAACGCCCGGAACCCCGACGGCATGACCGAAATCGCCATCCAGCCGACAAGGAGGGAGGTCGCCAGCGTCAGCACGATGAACGGGCGGGTCAGCCGGTAGGGCGCGACTCCGGCCGCATTCATGACGATCAACTCCGAATCGCCGTTCAGCCGGTTCAGCGTGTAGAGCGTCGACATGAACAGCGCGACCGGTGCGATGCCCGCGATCAGCGCCGGCAACGAAAGCAGTGTCACCGTGAAGAAGATGTAGATGGTCTGGCCCTTGCCGGTGATCAGGTCGACCTCACGCAGGGCCTGCGTCACCCAGATCACGCTGGTCAGCCCGATCAGAAGTACGATCGCTGCGACCGCGGCGATCTTCAGGATGTAGCGGTCGAGACGGAGAAGACGCACGCGTTAGCTTCCGGTGAAACCGAGGGCAGTTCGAGGCTCCCCTTGGACGGTTCGCCAAACACTCCCTATGGTATAGCCACGATCATGGCGCAAACGGGAATCGTTCGCATCATGTTCACGACCTTCCTGAAGAGCCCTATTCCCGCCAATTGTGAGCAGCTTATGTCGCAGCGCCTGAAGCTTGAGGTCAAAGCCCTGAACACCATCGGCGGGCAGGACCTCGTCATTTTCGTGTCGGACAAGCTGACCCCGGCGAAGCTTGCCGAGGATTGGCTCGGAGAGGGCGCTCATGCACTGCTCGCCAGGGCTGCGGCAGCCGACAAGTTCAAGGGCAAGGTGTTTTCCGGGATGACGTTGCTGGCGCCGGACGGGGCCGGGTATGAGCGGCTGGTCGTCATCGGGGTCGGACCTGATGCAGATCACGATAAGCTCGATTTCGCCAAGCTTGGCGGGGCTGTYGCGGGCAAGCTTGGCAGTGGCCGCTCGGCCGATGTGATCATCGCTCTGCCTGACGTTGAAATCAGTGCCGAGCAAGCAGCCGCGGTCGCTCTCGGGTTGCGGCTCCGGGCCTATGTCTTCGACCGTTACAAAACCAAGACCCGCGAAGCCGACGATGCCGATCCGATCACCGTGACGCTGCGCACCCCCGACCCTGCCGCTCTCAAGAAGGCCCTCAAGGCCTGCGAAGCTGTCGCCGGCGGCGTCGAGATTGCTCGCGATCTCGTGAACGAGCCGCCGAATGTGCTCTATCCCGAAGAATTCGCCGAACGCGCCGCCAAACTTGAGAAGCTTGGTGTCGAGGTCGAGATTCTCGATGAGAAGCAACTCAAGAAGATCGGCATGCGGGCCTTGCTTGGCGTTGGCCAGGGGTCGCGCCGGGAGAGCCGCGTCGTCGTCATGCGCTGGAATGGCGCCAAACCCGGAGTTCGGCCCGTCGCCTTCGTCGGCAAGGGCGTCACGTTCGACACTGGCGGCATCTCGCTGAAGCCGGGCGCCGGGATGGAGGACATGAAGGGGGACATGGCCGGAGCCGCCTGCGTCACCGGACTGATGCATGCGCTCGCAGCGCGCAAGGCCAAGGTCAATGCGATTGGCGTGATTGGGCTGGTCGAGAACATGCCGGATGGCAACGCCCAACGCCCCGGTGACATCGTCACCTCGCTTTCAGGGCAGACCATCGAGATCATCAATACCGACGCAGAGGGGCGGCTCGTCCTCGCCGATGTGCTCTGGTACACGCAGGACAAGTACAAGCCGCGCTTCATGATCAACCTGGCAACCCTGACAGGAGCGATTTTGGTAGCGCTCGCGCAGGAGAATGCCGGGCTGTTCTCGAATGATGACGAGTTGTGCGAGCGACTGGCAGTCGCTGGCAAGGCCACCGGCGAAACCGTCTGGCGCATGCCGCTTGGCGCAGCCTACGACAAGATGATCGATTCAAAGTTCGCGGACATGAAGAACTCGGCCGGGCGTTATGGCGGTTCGATCACTGCTGCGCAGTTCCTGCAGCGGCATGTCAATGAAACGCCCTGGGCGCATCTCGACATCGCCGGCACCGGCATGGGCTCGCCAAACAGCGAGACCAATCGCTCCTGGGGCTCGGGCTGGGRCGTGCGCCTCCTCGACCGGCTCGTCGCGAATCATTACGAGTCCTGATTCACTCGAAACATTGTTTCGCAATGCTCTGATAAGAAAGGGCTTTCATGACGGAAGTCCTRTTCTTCCATCTTCAGTCGCGTCCGCTGGAGCAGGTTCTCCCGACCATCCTCGATCGGGCGCTGTCGCGCGGCCAGAAGGTGGTCATCGAGGTCTCCAGTTCCGAGCGGGCGAGCGTGCTGGACGATCATCTGTGGACCTACGCGGATGACAGCTTCCTGCCGCATGTCATGGCGAGCGAGCCGGATGCACCGACCAATCCGGTCGTGCTGACGACACAGGCCCATAATCCCAACGCGGCCCAGGTTAGAATCTGCGCTGACGGCATCCGTATTCCCGACGCATTGCAGGACTACGAGCGCGTCGTCCTCATCTTCGACGGCGACGACCCCGACGCGCTTGCGGCTGCGCGCGAGGATTGGAAGGCAGTTCGCGCCACAGGCGCGACGGCCAGCTACTGGCAGCAGGACGAAACCGGTCGCTGGGAGAAAAAAGCGTGAGAGTGCCTGTTCTGTTCGTGTGCGCTGTGGCTCTGGGCGGATGTTCCGTCGATATTGGCGGTTTCTCCTTCACTCAGGATTCCAGCGGTACGCGAACCAGCAGCGCTTCAGCCCGCGCATCCACTCAGGAAGCCATGCTGACCGCCGATGGCGGTTGCGAGGCGGAGGTTTCGCTCGATCCGTCGACGCGTCCACTGCCAAGGGAGATCGCGCTGGGCGTGACCGAATGCGAACTCGTGAAATTGAAGGGGGGCCGGCCGACCGATGTCCTCATCGGTGAGAGCGGCAAGGGCCAGCGCGAGGTGCAGGTGCTCTATTCCGAGCCCGGCGGCCGCGAGATCTATATGTTCACCGACRACCGCCTCAGCCGAATCGTAAAGCCGGGACAAGGGGAGGGCTGAAGCATCGGCCCGAACAGTGGATTGCGGTGTTCGAGCAAGCCGATTCCACCACAGGAGCTTAGATCATCGGACCGGATACGCGATCCGATCGGATGATCTACGCATCGGACGATAGTTCGGATTTCGCCCGAGCCTATCGTCTGGGCCGCTTCAGGCGTTCTCGAGTTCCTCGCTCAGTCCGAGCCATTCTTCCTCCGCGGCCGTCAGTGCCTCCGACAATTCCGCACGCTGGCGCGAGAGCTGCAGGGCTTTTTCCGGATCGCGGGCGAATGCTGCACCGTTGCCTAGCACGCCATCGACCTTCTCGATCAATCCGGTCAGCTTGGCGATCCGTGCCTCGGCCAGGTTGAGCTTCTGACGCAGCGGCCCTTGGGCCACACGCTTGACGGCTGCGCCCTTGCGTTCTTCGGCCTTGCTGTTGGTATTCGCCGTCTCTGCGGGCTTCTCGCGACGGGCTGCCTTGGCGCCTCCGAGGACGAAGGCGCGATAATCCTCCATGTCGCCGTCAAAATTCTTCACCGTGCCGTCGCCGACGAGCCAGAGCCGGTCAGCGCAGGCTTCGATCAGGAAGCGGTCGTGGCTGACCAGGATGACAGCGCCGGGATAGTCGTTGATAGCCTTGACCAAGGCGGTGCGACTGTCGATGTCGAGATGGTTCGTCGGTTCGTCCAGGATGAGCAGATGCGGGCCACCGAAGGCCGCGATTCCGAGCATCAGCCGCGCCTTTTCGCCGCCGGACAGGTTCTTGACCGGTGTATCCGCCTTGCTGGCGGGAAAGCCGATCTGAGCCGCTTTCGAGCGCACCTTGGCTTCCGGCGCATCAGGCATCAGGTCGCGCAGATGCGCGACCGGCGTTTCCTCCATCCGCAGCTCGTCGAGCTGATGCTGGGCGAAATAGGCGGTCTGAAGCTTCGACGAACGTCGCAGATCGCCTGACAGGGGTGGGAGCCGCCCGCCGATCAGCTTGCAGAAGGTCGATTTGCCGTTGCCGTTCGAGCCAAGCAGCGCAATCCGATCGTCCGGCAGCAAAGTGAGGTCGAGCCGCGACAGCACCTTGCGCTCGCCATAGCCGGCGCTGACATCATCCAGCACCACCATGGGTGGCGAGAGCGGCCGCTCCGGCCCCGGAAGGCTGAATGGCTGCACGTCACGGTCGACGATGGTCGCGATCGATTCSATCTTCTCCAGCCGCTTGACGCGCGATTGCGCCTGGCGCGCCTTCGAGGCCTTGGCCTTGAAGCGATCGACGAAGGCCTGGAGATGCTTACGCTCGGCGTCCTGCTTCTCGCGCTGCTTCGCGAGCAGCATCTGCTTCTCGGCACGCTGGCGTTCGAACGAGGAATAGCCGCCGCGATAGATGGTGAGTTTGCCCTGATCGAGATGCAGGATGTGATCGACACAGGTGTCGAGCAGTTCGCGGTCGTGGCTCACCACCAGGACGGTGTGCGGATAGCGCTCCAGATAGTCGTAGAGCCAGAGCGTGCCTTCGAGATCGAGATAATTGGTCGGCTCGTCGAGCAGCAGCAGATCCGGTTCGGCGAAGAGCACGGCAGCGAGAGCAACGCGCATGCGCCAGCCGCCCGAATAATCGGAGCAGGGGCGTTGCTGCGCGGCCTCATCGAAGCCGAGCCCGTGCAGGACGGTCGCTGCCCGGGCCGGGGCGGCATGCGCGCCGATATCGGCGAGCCGGGTCTCGATCTCGGCGATGCGCAGCGGGTCGGTCGCGGTTTCGGCTTCCTTCATCAGGGCCGCGCGCTCGGTGTCGGCTGCGAGCACGACCTCGATCAACGATTCCGGGCCACCGGGGGCTTCTTGGGCGACGCCACCGATCCGCATGCCCCTCGGCACGCTGACCGAACCGCCCTCAGGCGAGAGATCGCCGGTAATGATCCGGAAGAGCGTGGTCTTGCCGGTGCCGTTGCGACCGACGAGRCCGACGCGTGATCCGTCCGGCAGGGCCGCACTGGCCCGGTCCAGGAGCAGCCGTTCGCCGAGCCTGTAGGTGATATCGTTGAGCGTGAGCATGGCGCGGATTTAGGGCCTGGAGCCATGGCAAGCAATGGTTAACGCTGCGGGCTAACGCGATCGAAAGACCAATCATGTTTTTGACATGAAGCAGCCACGGCTCCGCCGGAGCTGCCCTTCAGCCATGGGATTGCGTCTATATCCATGATTCGCAAAGAGAAACCGATGCATCTCAGCCCCCGGCATATGGTTCAGCGGCGCTTCTCCACGACCGCAGCTGCCCTGGCGATCGTCTCTCTGATCCTGGGCAGCGCCGGTGCGCTGAGCGCGCTTCTGGTCGATCGTCGCACCGAGCCGTCCGTGACCTGGCAGTCCGTGCCGCAGCAGGATGCCGGGACGACGTCGTTCAGATAGAGCCGGTTCGCTGCCGCGCTTGCCGCAAGGATGCCCCGAGGGTAACGCTGTCCCATGAGCAGAACCGCTTTCTATCCTGGATCCTTCGACCCGATCACCAATGGCCATGCCGATGTGATCGCTGGTGCTTGCCGGCTATGCGACAGGCTGGTGCTCGCTATTGGGGTCCACCCGGGCAAGGCCCCGATCTTCTCGGCAGACGAGCGCGCTCATCTGCTGCGGGAGGTTGCAAGCCCGATTGCTGCTGTTGCCAAAGTCGCGATCGAAGTCGTGACCTTCGACTATCTCGCCGTTCAGGCGGCCAGGGAGGCAGGTGCGACGATCATGATTCGCGGCCTGCGTGACGCCACCGATTTCGACYACGAAATGCAGCTTTCCGGCATGAACCAGGCCATGGTGCCCGAGTTGCAGACCGTGTTTCTGCCGGCTTCCGCGAGGACGCGCCACATCACTTCGACGCTTGTGCGGCAGATCGCCTCCATGGGGGGCGATGTCTCGGCTTTCGTGCCATCCGCGGTCAGCGGCCAACTCAAGGCGAAGTTCCCGAAGCGCTGACCTAGCGATAGTCGAGAGCCGAGCCGATCGTTTGGCATCTTCCTCCGTATTCTGCGGATTTGCGTTTGCATTTTGCCGGCGGCGATGGTGTCTCTGGGACAACATGACTCGCTGCGCGCTGAGCCGCGTACTGCCCTCGAACGAGTTTTCCGATGCGCCTTTCCCGCTATTTCCTGCCGATCCTGCGTGACACGCCCAAGGAAGCCGAGATCGTCTCGCATCGCTTGATGCTGCGCGCCGGTATGATCCGCCAGCAATCGGCAGGAATCTACTCGTGGCTGCCACTCGGCCTGCGGGTGCTCAACAAGATCAACGCGGTGGTGCGCGAGGAGCAGAATCGTTCGGGCGCTATCGAGGTTCTGATGCCGACCATTCAGTCGGCCGATCTCTGGCGCGAGRGCGGGCGGTATGACGCCTATGGCAAGGAGATGCTGCGCATCAAGGACCGGCACGACCGCGACATGCTGTACGGGCCGACCAACGAGGAGATGATCACCGACATCTTCCGGTCCTATGTGAAGTCCTACAAGGACCTGCCCCTCAATCTCTACCATATTCAGTGGAAGTTCCGGGATGAGGTCAGGCCGCGCTTTGGCGTGATGCGTGGGCGCGAATTCCTGATGAAGGACGCCTATTCCTTCGATCTCGACCAGGCCGGCGCGCGGCACGCCTATAACCGCATGTTCACCGCCTATCTCAGGACCTTCGCCCGGCTCGGGCTGAAGGCAATCCCGATGCGTGCCGATACGGGCCCGATCGGTGGCGACCTCAGCCACGAGTTCATCGTCCTCGCTTCCACCGGCGAGAGCGAGGTATTCTGCCACAAGGACTATCTCAGCTTCGAGACGCCGAAGGTCGACACCGACTTCGATAGCGTCGACGGATTGCAGGCCATCGTCGACAAATGGACGAGCCTCTACGCTGCGAYCGAGGAGATGCACGACAAGGCGGCATTCGACGCGGTTCCCGCCGGCCAGCAACTGTCGGCGCGCGGTATCGAGGTCGGGCATATCTTCTATTTCGGCACGAAGTATTCCGAGCCGATGGGCGCGACGGTGACCGGGCCGGACGGGCAGCAGGTGCCGGTGCATATGGGCTCTTATGGCATCGGCCCGAGCCGTCTCGTCGCAGCGTTGATCGAGGCCGGTCACGACGATGCCGGCATCGTCTGGCCGGACGAGATCGCACCGTTCGACATCGCGGTGCTGAACCTGAAGATCGGTGACGCAGCGACCGACGGCGCCTGCGAGCAACTCTACAGAGCGCTCTCCGCCAAGGGCTATGACACGCTCTATGATGATACAGACGGTCGGCCAGGCGCCAAGTTCGCGACGGCAGACCTGATCGGCGTACCGTGGCAGGTCATCGTCGGGCCTAAGGGCCTGGCTGAGGGCAAGGTGGAAATCAAACGCCGCGCCGGCGGAGAGCGCGAACTCGTCTCGCTCGCGGCTGCGCTGGAACGCTTCCCGGGCCGCTCGGCTTGAGTGGGAGCGGCATGATCGCGGAGCGGAGCAGGCGCCGATGAACGTGGCGGTGGAGTCGATGTCGACCGAAGCAGAGCAGCCCACCGGCACACGCCCCTTTGCGGGTTTCGAATGGCTGCTGGCCGGGCGCTACCTGCGCACGCGTCGGCGCGAAGGCTTTGTTTCGGTCATCGCGGGCTTCTCGTTCCTCGGCATTTTGCTCGGGGTCGCCACGCTGATCATCGTGATGTCGGTGATGAACGGCTTCCGGAAGGAACTCCTGGAGAAGATCGTCGGCGTCAACGGCCACATCTTTGCGACGCCGATTGATCGCCCGCTCGATGACTACGAAGCGGTCGCGGCACGGCTGCGGCAGGTTCCCGGCATCAAGCTCGCAATCCCCTTGGTGGAAGGCCAGGCGCTTGCTTCGTCGCAATACGCCAATGGCGGCGTGCTGGTGCGCGGCATTTCCGAGGCGGATCTGAAGTCGATCCCCTTCATCGGCAACAATATCAAGCGCGGTACGCTCGATGGTTTCGACGCCGCCGCCGGCGTCGCCATTGGCAGTCGGCTTGCCGCGGCGCTCTCGCTGACCGCTGGCGACACGATCACGCTCGTTTCTCCGAAGGGAGCCTCGACCCCGTTCGGAACCGCTCCGCGCATCAAGGCCTATCCGATCCAGGCGGTATTCGAGATAGGCATGACCGAGTTCGATTCCTCGTTTGTCTTCATGCCGCTGGCAGAAGCGCAGGCCTATTTCAACCGCGATGGCGATGTGAACGTCATCGAGGTCTTCATCGACAATCCGGATCGGACCCAGGTCGTGCGCGATGCGATCGAGGCCGACGCGCCACGGCCGCTTGTGCTGTCCGATTGGCGGCAGCGCAACCGTACCTTCTTCAACGCGCTCGAGGTCGAGCGGAACGTCATGTTCATCATTCTCACCCTGATCGTGCTGGTGGCGGCGCTGAACATCGTCTCGGGCCTGATCATGCTGGTGAAGGACAAGACCGAGGACATCGCGATCATGCGCACCATGGGCGCGTCTCGCGGCACTGTGCTGCGCGTCTTCCTGATCACGGGGGCGGCCATCGGCGTGTTCGGTACATTGGCAGGGCTAGGCCTCGGCGTTCTCTTCGCCAACAACATCAAGTCGATCATGGCCACCCTGAATTGGATCACCGGGGCCAATCTCTGGGATCCGACAGTACGCTTCCTGAGCGACATTCCCTCCGTGATCGACTGGCGGGAAGTGGCGAGTGTCGTCGGGATGGCGTTGGTCCTATCGCTGCTGGCGACGCTGTATCCGGCCTGGAAGGCCGCGCGGCTGGACCCGGTCCAAGCCCTGCGGATGGGTTGAGGCAGAAGAACCCGTGGCCATGCAACGCGAAACACCGGCGCTCTTCCTCTCCCAGATCGAGCGCTATTACCCACAGACCGATGCTCCGCTCGAGATCCTGCGCAAGGCGGATTTCGCACTGTGGCCGGGCGAGCTTGTCGCGCTTGTTGCACCGAGCGGTACCGGCAAATCGACGCTCCTCCATGTCGCCGGCCTGCTCGAGAAACCCGATAGCGGCGAGGTCTTCGTCGGCGGAATCGCGACCAGCAAGCTGGACGACAAGGGCCGCACCCGGCTGCGCCGCACCGAGATCGGTTTTGTCTACCAGTTCCACCATCTGCTGCCTGAATTCACGGCGCTCGAGAACGTCATGCTGCCGCAGCGCATTCGCGGCCTGCGGAAGCGGGAAGCCGAGGAGCGGGCGACTGAACTGCTCGCCTTTCTCGGGCTCGGCGAGCGGCTCGACCATCTTCCGGGCGAGCTTTCCGGTGGCGAGCAGCAGCGCGTCGCGATTGGGCGTGCGGTCGCCAATGCGCCCCGTCTGCTCCTCGCGGACGAGCCGACCGGCAATCTCGACCCTCACACCTCGCTGCATGTCTTCAACACGCTGGTCGCCTTGGCCCGGGCTTCGGGTCTCGCGGCCCTGATCGCGACCCATAATCTCGACCTCGCCCGGCGGATGGACCGGCAGGTGACGATTCGGGACGGGCTGGTCGTTCCGCTGCGTTAGCGCGGGCACGGCTTCTCCCGTTGCGCACTACCGGGCGCGCCCGCGCTTTCCGCGAGCTGGCGCCACGACGGCAAGGCCGGCAATCACGATCACGAGAATGCCGATCCAGGTCGCGGTCGATGGCAGATCGTCGAACATCGCGTAACCCAGCGCGGTCGCGCCAAGCAGTTCGAGATAGACGAGCGGCGACAGCGTCGAGACCGGCGCCATTCTGAAGGCGCTGATCGTGAGCAGGTTGCTGACGGCCGAAAGCAGTCCCATCAGGAGGATCAGCAGAATCTCCTCGCGATTGGGCACCGTCCACTGGAACAGGACGATAGGCGTCAGCAACAGGATGCCGAAGACGAGCTGGATGGTCAGTGCCGACAGCGGTGTGCTGCCCTGGGCGGTCGCTCGGGTCATCACAAGGTAGCACGCCATCAGTCCGCCCGACGCCAGCGCGATCAGCGTGCCGGAACTGCCGTCAGCGCCCGGTCTCACGATCAGCATGGCTCCGATGAAGCCTAGAATGACGGCCGCCAGCTTTCGGCGATCAAGCCGCTCGCGCAGGACAATCATGGCCAGCAGGGTCGCGATGATCGGCGCGATGAAGTAGGCACCCAGAGCGTCGGCAAGCGGAATGCGCGCGATTGCGGTGAAATAGAGCGTCATCGCGCCAACCAGGAAGGCGGTGCGCAGAAGCTGCGGCAGGATCTGGTTGCGGCCAATCAGCGGCGCCGGCGCGCGCGCCTGCACATACAGCACGACAGGCAGTACGAAGCCGAGCGCCGCGACATAACGAGCCCAGCTTAGAAAGGCCGGGGAATGCGCTCCGCTGAGATACTTGCCGATCGCATCCGCGCCCGGGATGAACAGCATCGATATGGCCATCAGGACGATGCCCAGCGCGGGGCTACGCGTGCTGCCGGAGGCTGACGCGCGCTCGTCCTGCTGGTTCGCCTCGGCGGGTTCTGAGCGGAGATTGGCGACGGAAGCGCCGGAGGCATCTGAACTTTGGTCCATGCGGCTCTCTAGCAGATTCCGCGGCGCCGACAGCCGTGGACGAGCCTGAATGCGCCGACGGGAAAGCGTACGCGACCTACGCCGAAGGGTTAATCGCCTTCCACCACCATCAAGGGGATATTAACCTCCATCCAGACGTCCAGAATGGGGTCGTTGAGAAAGTCGAGTTTTGGCGGGGATGYTGAGCGAGCGCCCGAAGGCATCGGCCGCTGCCGTTTGCGGCGTGTCAGGCTGGGTATGGTCTGGCGTGGGCGCCGGCACGGATCTCGGCGAAAGGTTCGGGCGAGAACCCGGCAATGGTGGCCAGAAGGGCGGCAGCGAGCCGCTTGAGGTTGATTGCCGCCGCGGTCAGGAAAGCCTGGATGCGCATGTTGTCGAGGCCGCGCCGAACGGCGCGCGCAAGACCGTGCCAGGTC
>NZ_JBFTZN010000134.1:0-14688 GCF_056406775.1 Allobosea sp. P1_A7 | reverse complement strand
CCCCTGCATCGGTCCCTTCCTGGAGTTCCGGGTGGTGAACCAGCTCCAGAGCGTCGACAATCCGAGCAAGCTCTACAATGCCAGCAACCCGCTCGACGCCGATCGCAGCGCCAATTTCGCCGATCCCGACTGGCGTACGGGCACGAAGACGCTGACCACCCAGATCCCGATCGTCGCACCGGTCCGTGAGCGGGTGATCGAGTTCGGACGATCCGGCACCGGCGATTCACGGGGCGCCGACGGCCAGTGCATCCCTGAATGCGGCGACATCGCGAGCTTCCCCTGGACGATCAAGATTAATGGCGAGAACGCGCATTCGCTCAACGCCAACCGGATTTCGATGCTGATCCCGAAGCCGGGCGAGGTCGAGCATTGGACGCTGATCAATGGCGGTGGCGGCTGGGATCATCCCATCCACCTGCATTTCGAGGAGGGCGTCACCATCGATCGCGGCGGTGCGCCGATCCCGGCAACGGAGCGGCTGGCGCGCAAGGATGTCTGGCGGCTGCGGCCTTCCGGCCGGGTCAAGTTCCAGGTGCGCTTCGGCGAGTTCGGCGGCGCCTATGTCAGCCACTGCCACAACACGGCGCATGAGGACTTCGCGATGCTGCTGCGCTACCAGATCCAGACCGAGCAGCCGGGCGACCCGAACTTCCGCGGCCAGCCGCAATACCAGCTGACGATGACGCCGATCCCGACGCCGAACGGCGTGGTCTGGAAGCAGCCCGAGGTCTTGCCGGAGGGCGATCCGCGCAGCACGCGCTTCGCCAGCGCTGGCTGAGGGCTCCGGGCATCGGCCCGAAAAGTGGATCGCGGTTTTCGGGACAGCCGATGCCAACACGAAGGCATCGGCCCGAAAAGTGGATCGCGGTTTTCGGGAGAGCCGATGCCAACACGAAGGCATCGGCCCGAAAAGTGGATTGCGGTTTTCGGGCCGATCCAAAGACAGCCATGGCAGCCGTCGCCCTTGGTGACGGCTGCTGTTTCAGGGATTGCGCCCTAGCGCTTGAGCGGTGTCTCAGCGATCACGCGCAACCCCGCGGAATATTTGTTGAAAAGCCTCTCGCGGTCATAGACCTTGTTCATCCGTTCTTCCGCCAGGTTGTCGCGGATATCCGCCTCCTTGACGAAGCGCGCCAGCGGATGGGCTGCGGCGCGCCGGATATAGTCCACATATTCCTCGCCGTCGCGACGGGTCAGGGCTTCGAGCGCAGACAGGATCTCCTGGGAGAAGCCCTCGCGGTGAAGGTCGTGGAAGGTCCATTTGGAATCCTGCACGACATCGTGCAGAGCCGCGATGATCGCCGATTCCTCATTCCCGCCTGTCAGGAAGCGCACCATCAGCCGCATCGGGTGCGCGATATAGGGTGCGCCGGTCTTGTCGAGCTGGCCGGCGTGAGCCTCAGCCGCAATGCCGATCGCGCGTTCAAGGGTAGCCATCGTTCACTCTCCTCCGATGCCACAGCTTAGGCCGTAAGGTGCCCGGCAAGAAGGTGGAACGTGATCGGCGCCTGGGCGGTCACCAAGAGGCCCGTCTCAGCCCAGCGTCCAGCCACGCGCCGTGGGCCAGAGACATCGAACCCTGCATTCCATCGAGCAGAAGCCGAAAAATCCCGTGTTCCTACGACAGGGCGGTCGATTGGCAGCGCCCCAAGGTCGCGAACCTCTTCGCCAAACTCAAAGACCGGAGACGCACCGCCATAGATTACGACTGATACGCCCCCACTTTCTTCTCGGCCATCTATCTCACTGCGACCGTCATCGTCTGGCTCCGATCATCGAATTCTGAGTCTAGTCGTACGACAAACGATGCAAGACTAAGTGCCGGATTGCGCAAGTGCCGATCTCGGGCGATCGTTTGATCCAGCCCGAATGATCAGGCTGCGGGGGGATTGAGCAGGGAGATCGCGTTATGAGCGTGGCTGCGCAAACACCGGGGGCGGCTGACGCGCCCCGACCGATGTCCAAGGAAGAACGCAAGGTCATCATCGCCTCGTCGGCTGGCACGGTCTTCGAGTGGTACGATTTCTACCTCACAATCCCGCTCGCCGCGAATATCGCCGCCAGTTTCGTGCCCGGTGACAACGATACGGCGAAATTCATCTTCGTACTCTTCAGTTTTGCAGCCGGTTTCGCCGTGCGTCCGTTCGGCGCGCTCGTGTTCGGCCGAGTCGGCGACTTGATCGGCCGCAAATACACCTTCCTCGTCACCATGACGATCATGGGCCTCGCGACCTTCCTCGTCGGCGTCCTGCCTGGCTATGCCACGATCGGCATCGCGGCCCCGATCGCCTTCATCATCTGTCGCCTGCTGCAGGGACTGGCGCTCGGCGGCGAGTATGGCGGCGCCGCGACCTATGTCGCCGAACACGCCCCGCAGGGCCGTCGCGGTTTTTACACGAGCTGGATTCAGATCACTGCAACCTTCGGCCTCTTCCTGGCGCTGGCGGTCATCCTGGGGCTGCGCTTCAGCATGTCGACCGAATCTTTCAACGCTTGGGGATGGCGTGTGCCGTTCCTGCTTTCGATCATCCTGCTCGGCTTCTCCATCTGGATCCGGTTGCAGCTCGCTGAATCGCCGGCTTTCCAACGCATGAAGGAAGAAGGCAGCCAGTCAAAGGCCCCGCTCACCGAGGCGTTCGGCACCTGGTCCAACGCCAGAATCGCGATCATCGCGCTCCTCGGCGGTACGGCGGGCCAGGCCGTCGTCTGGTATGCTGGGCAATTTTATGCGCTCATCTTCCTGACGCAGACGCTGAAGGTCGACGCGACCACGACCTACCTGATCCTGGCCTTGGCGCTTTTGCTCGGCACACCCTTCTTCGTCTTCTTCGGCAGCCTATCGGACAAGATCGGCCGCAAGCCGGTCCTGCTGGCTGGATTGCTGGTCGCGGCGCTGAGCTATTTCCCGCTCTTCACCAAGATCGCTACCGTCGCCAATCCGAAGCTGGTGACCGCGACGGAGAGTGTGAAGATCGACATCACCGCCGATCCCGCAACCTGCGGCTCGCTGTTCGACCCGGTCGGCGTGCGCGTCTTCACTGCGCCCTGCGACCTCGTCCGGCGCACGCTCGCGTCGACCTCGATGCACTATGATCTGAAGCCCGGCGCGGCCGGCGCACCGGTCGCCGTCAAGGTGAATGGGACCGATGTCGCCAATCCCAGTGAGAAGGCAGGGGCCGCCATCGTCGATGCCGCCTATGCCGCCGGGTACCCCAAGGCCGGCGACGCATCGATCCTGAAGGTTCAGTCCCTGGGAGCCCTGTTCGCGGATAGCCGGGCACTGACCCTGGTCGGCCTGCTGTTCCTCCTCGTTATCTTCGTGACGATGGTCTACGGGCCAATCGCCGCGCTGCTCGTCGAGCTCTTCCCGACACGCATTCGGTATACGGGCATGTCGCTGCCCTACCACATCGGCAATGGCTGGTTCGGCGGCTTCCTGCCCCCCACCGCCTTCGCCATCGTGGTGGCCACCGGCAACATCTTCTCGGGCCTGTGGTATCCGATCATCATCGCGATGATGACATTCATCATCGGCCTGATCTTCCTGCCGGAGACCAAGGATCGCGACATCTACAAGATGTAGCGGCCACCAACTCGGGCTTTGCGCCACGTATGGAAGCCCCGCCTCTCCAGGCGGGGCTTTTCGACGGTCATTGGGCGAACCCGGCTTCACTGACGCCGTGCGAGTGATCTCCAAGCCCGGGCCGGGCGCACGGGCTGCGGCGGATGTCAGGCCCGATCGCCGCTACCATGTCACGCGCAGCCCGACATTGCCGCCGAAGCCCCGGCTGTGGTTCGAATCGGCATTCGTCAGATAGCTCGCCTCGGCGTAGAGGCTGATGGCTTGCGTGACCTGCGCGGTGACGCCGCCGCCGATTTCGAATGCGGTCGCGCCGCGTTGTGTCGTGACGAGGTTGGTGTCGAACAGCGCCTTGTCGTTGCCGCCGAAGCTGCGCCAGAGATTGGCGGTGAGATAGGGTCTGATCTCGGTCGTGCCCCAGAGCAGGCTGCCGCGCAGTCGCGCGCCGATCCTGCCCGTCAGCGCGTCGCTGCTGTCCTGGCTGATCGCGGAAAAAAGATCCCGGGTCTGATCGAACGATGTGCGTTGCCAGATGAGCTGGCCCTGCGGCTCCAGGATAAGGCCGCCGCCAAGCGCGATCGGGTAGCCCGCCTCGACCGAGCCGGTGAAGACCGTGCCATCGGCGTCCGACCGGATGCCGCGGTCGGAACGGGGCGTGCCATTGAGCCAGCTGTTCATCAGGACGGTGTCGAGATACCAGCCGGCCGGTCCGACATGGGTCCAGTAGGCGCCGACGCTGTAGGAATCGAGCCCGAGCTTGCCGGTGGAGGCGCGCAATTGCCCAAGGGCGAAGCCGCGGACATCGCCCTCGGCCCGTCCATAGCCGAAGAAGGCGCCGAAACGGTCGCGATGGCCGCTTGGCCAGTCGACACCGTAGAGATCGAGGCCGGTCTGCAAGCCGATGCTGCTGCCCTTGAACTCCGGACGGACATCGCCCGAGAAGCGCTGCTCGCGATGCTGGCCGAAGACGCGTCCCCAGCCGGCAGAGGCGATGCCGGTTCCCTGCAGCAGGTCCTGGTCGCMCTGGCGCTCGTGGAAGGTGCCGAGCGTGCCGAGCGCCAGCATGCGCGCGGTCGCGGGCGTGATCGCGTTGGTCGCGACTTCCGGACGATAGAGCRCAACCACCGGCCCGTCCGGGCTTGCAATCGTCKGCGCGCCCGGCGACGGCGCCAGGATGGCATTCTCGGCGCCTGCAGCCAGTTGTGGCTGCGGCACCACGGCTGTCGGTGGGGGCAGGGTGGAGCGGAGATACCAGTTCTGCTCGGTGCCGGCCGCGATGCCGCCGCGATAGAGCGCGTATTCGAAGGCGCCGGCCGCGATCGGCCCGGCCTGGCTGAAGGCTCCAGCTGCAGTCGTGCCGCCGTTCAGGGTGTCGACCACCTTGATGCCGCTGCCGAATGTCGGAGCGCCGGTTCCGCCGAGGTTGAGGATCGTGATTCGGGTCTGCCCGCTCGCCGAGCCGCCGGAGATGATCAACTGGTCCGATGGCGAGGCGCTGTCTCTCAGCACCGTCTGCAACCGCATCCGCGCATTCTGGCCGGCATAATTCCCGATGATCGTGAGGCTGTCGCTTGCGGCGGCCGGGCCGTTGGTCAGATCGATCGTGCCGGCATTGGTGACCGTCACTAGCTGGCCCGGCGTGAAGGGCGCGATCGCATGCACTCCATTCCCGGCGAAGACAGTGCTGGTCGCATCGATCGACAGCGTGCCCGTCCCGGTTCCGGCGTCGCCGAGCGTCAGTGTGCTGGCAAAAGTCAGCTGCGAGTTGTTGGTGAGCTGATCAAACGCGCGACGCCGGTGGCGCTCGTATTGTTCCAGGTCAGCCGATCGATGCCGGGGCCGCCATCGATGATGGCCGTCGGGACGATATTCGCAGCCGTCAGGCCGGTGAAGACGGCCACGTCGTTGCCCGCGCCGAGCCGGAAGCCGGTTTCGAGCACGCCGCCGCCGGTCCAGTTCACCGTGTCGGCTCCGGTGCCGCTGAGCAGGAAACCGCCGACGCTGCCCCCGGAGATGGTGAAGACGTTGTCGCCATTGCCGAAATTGACGAAGCCGCCGATGCGCCCGCCGGACAGGTTGAGCGTGTCGTTGTTCTGGGCCGCCAGAACGTTGGTGACGATCAGCCCGCCAGACATGGTCAGCACATTGTTGGCGAGCGTCATGTCGATCGAGCCGATCTGGCCGCCGGTGACCGTGACGAAGTCGCCTTCGTTCAGCCCACCGGTGATGACGCCGYCGGACACCGTCGCGAAATCGAGTTCGCCGCCCTGGTTGACGTTGCCGTTGATCGTGCCGCCGGTCATCACGAAGCGGTCGACGCCATCGCCGAGGCCGCTGCCCTGGTCGACGGTGCCGTTCACCAGGCCGCCGCGCATGATGAAGGTATCGGCTCCGTTGCCCTGGCTGACATTGCCATTGATGGTGCCGGAATTGTCGATGATGAGCGGCGCGTTCCCCGTGCTGACGATATCGCCGTTGATCGTGCCCGTGGCGAGGTTGTTGACGGTATTGAGCCCGTTGCCGGCAAAGGTGATTGCGGGGCCGGTTCCGCCATTGATCTGCGCGGCCGCGCCGCCGACGCCATTATTGATGGCGATGGTCTGGGCCGCGCTGGAGGCGCCGGTGCCGGCCGCGATGCCGTTGGTCGATCCGCGAACGAGGCCGCTATTGTCGAACACCAGCGCGCGCGCCGACGCGCCGGCGGCAAAACCCTGGTTCACGCCGATGCCTGCGCCGCCTCCCGTCGCAGTCCCGGCAATCGTCGCACCAGCGGCATTGGCGATCTGGATGGTCGAGCCCGCGCGGAAGCTCCGGGTTCCTTCCGTTGAAGATGTCTGCTCTGACCCATTCCGGGCACAACCGAAGGGCCCCCGACTGCCGCCGCCGGTCGCAGACCTGTTCACCGAGCAGAAGCACACGCCAGAACCGGTCCGTGGCAACGCCGGCGATCATGAACGACAGGACCGCCAGCATCCGGTGCCCCTCGGCGAGCGGCGAGGCCCATGGCGCGCCCGTGAGCCAGACGAGGCCGGCAAAGCTGGCGCTGAAGCTCGCGACGAAAAACAGTGCGTAGAGCAGCAGGGACCTAAGAACGCTCTTGAAGGTCACGCGCCCTCAAGTCCCGGCCATTATGTCCCCGATCGATTCGTGCAGTTCATGAAGGCCATATGCGCGGGCGTGCGCCGGGGCGCTGCGTTCCATTTGATCTTGCCCGGGCGATGCGGATCGGCAGTTATCGAGCCACCATTGTTGAGAGCACAGTTGCAGGCGAGCATATTCTTCATGCCCCTGCATTCCGGCCTCGTCCCGCCTGACTGCGCCGACGCAGTCGAGGCCAACCCCAGCATGCCCAAGAGCACGCTGCTCACGACGATAGTCATCTTCACGGCAATCTCCCCACAGCCTGACGCAGCGTTTCACGCCGTCTTTCAGGAGTCCACGGGGCAGCACGACCTTGCTCTGCCCTCGGCAGGTCCAGAGGCTCCGGGAAGGCGTTGCCTGCGTCGGTCGCCCAAGGATCGTCGACGGGCTTGATCGCGTCCGTCCCGGCGGATACGGCAACGCGTCCGGTCGGGAAGGGCAGTCGAGCCCTCCGCGGCAGCGCGGCCCCGCACTTCGCTGTGGAATGAATGATGAGCTTCACGATCCTGGCTTTCGGCGACAGCCTCACCTGGGGCTCGGACCACCTGCACGGCGGCCGCCATGCGTTCGAGGACCGATGGCCGAATGTGCTCGCGGCCGGGCTAGGGTCCGCGGCAACCGTCGTGACTGAGGGGCTGGGCGGACGAACCAGCTGTTTCGACGATCACATGTCGCCGTCTGACCGAAATGGCGCGCGGATCCTGCCGACGCTGCTCGGCAGCCATTATCCGCTCGATCTGCTCATCATCATGCTGGGCGCCAATGATCTCAAGCCGCATATCTGCGGGCGGGCCGCGGGGGCTGCCGCGGGAATCGACCGGCTCATCGAGATCGCACAGAGCTTTCCCTATGGCTGGGGCGCCGCAGCGCCCAAGATCCTGGTGGTGTCGCCGCCGATCTTCGCTGCCTCGCGCGCACCGGAYGGGTTGCCCGTCGGCGGGCGCGATATCGCGGAATCCCGGCGCCTGGCACCGGAATATGACGCCGTTGCCCGACGCCGCGGCTGCAGCTTCTTCGACGCCGCCTCGGTTGCCAAGGCTTCGGTCATCGACGGCGTGCACCTGGACGCAGAGAACACCCGCAATATCGGCCAGGCGCTTGTGCCGGTCGTCGTTGCGATGATCTGACCCTCCGTGGGTGCCGCGGCTTTCCCGGAAGCCGCGACCCGGTCCTCGGGGCGGCTCTTTAGGCTCGCATCCGGCATCGGTTGACCGCGCCATGCCGCCCTCTGACGAAATGGTTCTCGTGCCGCACTGACGGCCGCGCCTCATTCCCAGGAGCTGGCCGAACAGGCTGCAGGCCTGACTTCCTGGGTTCTGCTAACTTCTTCCGGACAAAAAACACTTACTGCGGGGCGGGCAGGATCATACTCCCGGTGATCTCCAGATGGCGCCTCATCAGTACGGCGGCCAGTTCCGCATCTCCTGCCTCCAGCCGCGTCAGGATCTCCATGTGCTCGCTGTGGTTGGCCCGCACGCGATCAAAGCCGTGCTTCCAGTTATAGATCGAGAAACGCCGCAGCCGGTTCTGGCGCCGCATGGCCTCGAGGAAGAAGCGGTTGCCGGAGGCCTCGGCCAGGCCCTCGTGAAATGCCGCGTTCATCTCGAAGAAGGCGACGCTGGAGGATTCGCTCCAGGGCAGGGACAGGCTTTCATCGTGCTGGCGCCGCATCTCTTCGGCAAAGCCGGGCAGGAGCGCAAATCCAGGCTCGAGAAGCGCGGCCGGCTCGATGATCAGCCTGAACCGGTAGCTCTCCCGGCGTAGTTCTGCGCTCCAGCGCGTCAGGAACCGCCAGCCATAGCCCGGTTTGCGCTCCACCATCTTCAGATCGGCAAGCAGGTCGAGCGCCCTGCGGACCGTGGGGCGCACGGCATCGTAGCGCTGCATCAGCTCCGTTTCCGAGATGTCGTCACCAAGCCTGCCATTGTCCCGGTCGGTGGCGATGCGCACCAGCAGGTCGTCATCGCCGGAGCGTTCGCCGGGTGCGGTCGCTTCCGCCGGCAGGGCGGCAAGCAGCTCGACGCCGCGCTGCGGCCGCCGGATGACGAGCCCGCGCGTGGCCAGCAGATCAAGCGCGGCGCGCACCGGCGAGCGGGAGACGTTCAGGCGCTCGGCCAGGGTCTTCTCGTTCAGGCGGTCGCCCGGAGCGACGCCGTCGGCGCGGGCGAGATCCATGATGCGCCCGGCGAGCTCTTCCTGGAGGCGCGTGGGCTGGCGGCTGGTTTCATTGTCCATAATGGTCATTGTATCACAAAAAACATTCTGATACGTCTCGTCAAGGCTGCGGCGGGCCCGGGCAGCCCTTGAAGGGGAGAGCTTAGCAACAATGCCGTTTTCCTCGCACTGCTCGCCCCATGAAATCGCCAGCCCGTCGCGGCAGCGCGGCCGCCCATGCGGCGGGGGCACGCCGGATCGCAGCGGGCAGGGCGCTGGCCACCCGGCGATCCGGATGCCAGCCATTGGCGTCGCAGGGCGCCTGATCCGCGCGCTGAGCATTCTGGCCAGGCCGCGCATCGCGGACTGTTCGCCGGAAACGAGGATCGAAGTGCCGCGCGCAACCGTCGGATTCCCGAGTGAGACGGCACGATCGGCGGCCTTGAATCGATCATGCCCATGGGCCGCGGAGCGATGGCCCCGTGGAGCTGAAGCCAACTCAAGAAACGAGGGGATCAAGATGAGACTGCCCACGCTGCTGGTACTGTCCTCCGGCCTCCTGGCCGGCATCGCGAATGCCCAGGAGGCGCAGCCGCTCCGCCTTCGCCTCAACGCCGATATCCGTTCGCTCGATCCGGGCGTCAATCGCGATGCCAATACCGACGCGGTCCAGAACCATCTCTTCGAAGGGCTGGTCGCCTTCAGGGAGGATGCGAGCGTCGGTCCGCTCCTGGCGAAATCGATCAGCGTCTCCGAGGACGGCAGGACCTATACCTTCGTGCTGCGGGACGATCTCCACTTCAGCAATGGCGAGCCGGTCGGCAGCGACGACGTGCTGTTCGCCTGGAAGCGCTACACCGATCCCGCCACCGGCTGGCGCTGCCTCTCCGAGGTCGATGGGCGCGGCGCCGTGAAGGTGACGGATGTCGTCGCCAAGGACGCCAGAACCGTCACATTCACGCTTGCAAAACCCTCCGCGCTCTTCCTCGGGACCCTGGCCCGTCCCGATTGCGGCGGCACCGGCATCTACCACAGGAGCTCGCTCGGCCCCGATGGCAAATGGCTTGCGCCTGTCACGACGGCACCCTTCAAGCTCGGCGAATGGCGGCGCGGCCAGTTCATCGATCTGGTCCGCAACGACAGATATTCCGCCTTGCCGGGGGCGCGGGACGGCCTCACCGGCAACAAGTCCACCACGCTCCAAAAGCTGCGCTTCGCCATCATCCCGGATGAGTCGACGGCGAAGGCAGCCCTGCTGGCGGGCAATATCGACGTCAATTTCGATGTCCAGAACGCCGATCTGGCCGAGTACAAGGCCAATAAGGACGTCACCCTGGACTCGGCATCGGTGATGAATGTCAACGACATCCTGATCCAGACCAAGGATCCGCTGCTGTCCGATGTCCGCATCCGACGCGCCTTGCAGCTCGCCCTCGACCTGCCCGTCCTGGTCGACCAGGTCAGCGAGGGAACGGCCAAGCCCAACAACTCACCGATCCCGCCGGCCAGCGCCTATCACCGGAAGCTCCAAGCGCAGCCGATCGCGCGCGATCTCGCCACCGCCAGGAAACTTCTGGCGGAGGCGGGCTACAAGGGGCAGCCGATCAGGATGATCACCAACAAGCGCTACCAGAGCATGTTCGACCAGGCGGTGATCGCGCAGGCCATGGCCAGGGAGGCCGGAATCACGATCGATCTCGACGTGCTGGAATGGGGCGCGCAGCAGGACCGCTATCTCGCGGGGTCCTATCAATTGATGTCGCACGGCTTTTCCGCGCGGCTCGACCCGTCGCTGTCCTTCGAGATGTTCACCGGTTCCAAGGCGGAGCAGCCCCGCAAGGCCTGGGACAACCCCGAGGCGCAAAAGCTCCTTGCTCAAAGCATGGAGGTCGCCGACCCGGCGCAGCGTCAGGCGATCATCGACAGGCTCGAGGTGATGTTTCGCGAGGATGTTCCGATGATCGTGCTCTACTCGGAGGTCCGGACCAGCGCTGCCCGCTCCTATGTCTCCGGGTACAGGAGCTGGGCCATGGGGCAACCGCGAGCCTGGGGTGTCTCCATCGCCAGGTAGCCCATGCCGGGCACCGCCATGATGGCCGAAAGGCCGGCGCCGGTGCCGAAGCTCATCCCCAAACTCTCTCGTCAGGCGCGGATGCCGGGCGCACCGCCCCTGACGCTCTTTCCGCTGAACAGGATTGGACCATGACTTTGACACGACTGCCGCGGGCGACGCCTTCATCGCGCGATGTCGACGCTGCCGGGATCACGCGCTTTCTCGACGCTGTGCAGCTCGCCGGCCTCGAACTGCACAGCTTCATGGTCTTCAAGGACGATGCCGTCGTTGCCGAGGCTTTCTGGAAGCCGTTCGGTCCCGACCGCCCGCATATGCAGCATTCCGCCACGAAGAGCTGGACGGCCGTCGCGGTCGGCTTCGTCCATGCCGATGGGCTGCTCGACCTCGACGACAAGGTCGTCGATTTCTTCCCCGAGCATCTGCCGGCCGAAATCAGCCCGAACCTCGCAGCGATGACGGTCAAGGACCTGCTGACCATGCGCACGGGCCACCGCACCGGCCTCTCCGGCGGCGAATGGCGCTACCTCACCGGAAGCTGGATCGAGGCGTTTCTGAACGAGCCGGTCGTCGAACGCCCCGGCACGCGCTTCGTCTACAGCAGCGGCTCCAGCTACATGCTGTCGGCCATCGTCACGAAGCTGACCGGGCAGACCGTCAGCGACTATCTGGAACCGCGGCTGTTTCGCCCGCTCGGCATGGGGGAGATCAGCTGGGATGTCTCGCCGCAAGGCATCAGCACCGGCGGGAACGGGCTGAGCTGCTCCGCCGAGGACATGATGAAGTTCTCCGTCCTGCATCTCCAGGACGGCATGTGGAACGGCCAGCAGGTGATCCCGGCCGATTGGGTCCGGGCGACACGGCACAATCATGTCGGCGAATTCGAGATGATGTCGTTCGACGGCAAGCGCTATCGCCCGGCCGATCCCGCTGGCGTGCCCGATATCCGCCCGGGCTATGGCTACCAGTGGTGGATGACGCCCCATGGCGGCACCCGCGCCGCCGGCGTCTTCGGGCAATATTACATCCTGTTGCCCGAGCAACGCGCCGCGATCACGATCACCGCGGCCCTTCCGCTGAGCGAGAAGCGGCTTCTGAGCACGGTCTGGGCGGAGCTGTTCCCGGCCCTGACGCAGCCGGGCTCCGCGGCAGCCGACGCGGCCCTTTCGTCACTCCTGGCGACGCTGGCGATGCCGGTCGAGGCGGGAGCGCTGCAGAGCCCTCGCGCGTCCGAGATCAGCGGCCGCACCATTCGCTTCGCGCCGAATGCCAACCACGTATCGGAAGCGTCGCTGAGCTTCGCGGCAGGGCACTGCGAATTCCGTCTCGTCGACCACCGCGGCACGCACAAGATCACGCTCGGCCTCGGGCATGGCATCGAAGGCCAGACGACGATGAGCGGGCAGGACCTGCATCACGCCTACCAGCCGGACCTCATGCGGGTGATCGCAAGCGGCGTCTGGCGCGACGAGGCGACCTTCGTCATGACGTGGCGCTATGTCGAGACCGTGTTCTGCGACACCGTCATCCTCCGCATCGAGGGCGACACGGTCGAGCTCGACCGCAGCGTCAACGTCAATGCCGGCCTGACGAAGCACCCGACGTTGAACGGTGCGCTGTCGCGGGCAGCAGCCTGAGACGAGCCCCCGGGGGCACCACCCGGGGGCGGATCGCGCGGCGATGAACACAACCCCACAGGTTCACGATGAAAATCCTCGTTCTTCCCGGTGACGGCATCGGACCCGAGATCACCACCGCCACCCTTGCGGTACTCGACGTTGCCGATGCGGCGCTGGCGCTCGGGCTCGATATCGAGACCCGCGAGATCGGCCTCGCCAGCCTGAGGGCGCAGGGCACGACCTTGCCGCAGGACGTCATGACCCGGATTCCCGAGGTCGACGGTGTCATCCTCGGCCCGGTTTCGCATTACGAATATCCGGCCCGCGACAAGGGCGGCATCAATCCGTCCGCCGAGCTGCGCGTCGTCTTCGAGCTCTTCGCCAATCTGCGCCCCTGCCGGTCGCGCGCGGGCCTGAGTATCCTGCGCAAGCCGATGGACCTGGTCATCGTGCGCGAGAACACCGAGGGATTTTACTCCGACCGCAACATGTTCGCCGGCGGCGGCGAGTTCATGCCCGATCCCGACATGGCGTTGTCCATCCGCAAGATCACGGCGAGATCCTCGGCCCGCATCGCGCGCGCCGCCTTCGAGTTGGCGCGTGGCCGCCGCCGCAAGGTCACCGCCGTCCACAAGGCCAATGTGGTCAAGCTGTCGGATGGCCTGTTCCTGCGCGAGGTCCGCAAGGTCGCGGAGGATTTTCCGGATGTGGAGCTGGAGGAACTGATCGTCGACGCGACGGCCGCGTTGCTCATCCGCTCGCCGGATCGCTTCGACGTGATCGTGACGACCAACATGTTCGGAGACATCCTCTCCGACGAGGCGTCCGAGATGTCCGGCAGCCTCGGTCTCGGCGGCTCGATCAATACCGGCCATGACATCTGCGTCGCGCAGGCCCAGCACGGATCCGCGCCCGATATCGCAGGCCAGAACCTGGCGAACCCGACCTCCCTCATTCTCTCGGCTGCGATGCTGCTGGACTGGCGAGGCCGGCGCGACGCCAATGCCAGGCTGATCGCGGCCGCGGGCGCGATCGAACGCGCCGTTGATGTCGTCCTCGACGATCCAGCGACGCGCACCCGCGATATCGGCGGCACATTGGGCACGGATGCCTTCGCGGAGGCTGTGACCGCGGAATTGCGCCGGCAACTTTCGGGACGTGTCGCGGCCTGAAGCCGAACGCCGCTTGGATCGGGCCCGTCCGATCCTGAACCCAATTCATCAGGTGAGATCGCATGTCGACTAATCCGGATACGGCTCGCGCCAGGCCCGCCGTTCTTCGTCCGTCCGAGATCCCGGCGCGCCAGCGCGGCGGTGGGGCCAAGACGATCCCGCTCGTCACGCGTCGCACGGGCTCGACCAGCTTCATCAATGGCATCACCATCTTCGAGCCGGGGGCTGCGATCCCGCTGCACAGCCACAATTGCGAAGAGAGCGTCATGTTGCTGGAAGGCGAGGCCATCGCCGAAATCGACGGTGTCGAGTACCCGATCACGGCAGGCGACATCACCTTCATCCCCGCCAATATGCCGCATCGGTTTCGCAACGTCTCGGCGACCGAGGGCATGAAGATCCTCTGGATCTATGCCTCGATCGACGCCACGCGAACGCTGGTCGAGACAGGCGATACGCGCTCGATCGACGATGAGCACCTGGCGCCCGTGGCAACCTGAGCAGGGAGCGTACCCAGCCGGCTGAAGGTGATCGGGACTGAGCCCTGAACCGAAGGGAGGGGGGCTGCCCCGGTCTTGGCAGAGGTTCCTGGAGGGCAATCGCTTATGTTGCGGCGATTGGAGATGCGGCACAATCTTCGCGCAGATGTGTCCCGCAAACAACGGAGGCTCAACTTTACGTTTGCCAGGTGTCGCGTGGTCTAGCGTCCCAGACTGAACTCTGTTCCACTGGCTGCAGGCGGTCTGGACTTCAGACGGAGCATCTCATGTCTGCACGGCGGGATGGCTGCGGGCGATTGGCACTGAGGTTCGCGCTCGCCATCTCAATCGGCTTGGCGAGTTCTTTCGCGGTCGCGCAGGAGGAACCTGGGAAAAGCACGGCCGATCTGGCCAAGGCGGCGCAGAACCCCGTTGCCGACATGATCAGCCTGCCCTTCCAGAACAACTT